>DAOOJC010000041.1:0-8715 GCA_035384905.1 Acetivibrio sp.
CAGCCAGTATTGTCACCAGGCCTTTAACAAATCCAACAAAAATAAGATAAGATTTGTTATCCTGTGATGCCAGAATATAGCCTATAGTAGTTCCTACCTCCATAAATCCTGCGTTTACTCCAACCAGAAAATATACCAATCCTAAAAAAGCGTATATAAAACCTTTTATGATTTTACTGAACCCCTTTTTATCCAACTTGAAAGATATCTTTTGAAAAACTAAGAAAATAACTATCAGGGGAAGCAAGGCTAAAAAAACTTCATATAGTATTGTGGGTAATGCCTTAATAAAGGGTGCAATAATCGAATTCGAGCTGGATACGTTAATTTCAAGGCTTGATGTTATTCTATCTGCTTTTGAGACAATGCTCATTACCATAACTGCTATTATTGCACCGGCAGATGCAATTGCCACCAGACCGAAGCTGTCTTTTTCAGAAGCCTTGCTGTCCTTTTTCAATACTGAAACGCCCATTGCCAAGGCCAGAATAAAGGGCACGGTTAACGCTCCAGTGGTTGCACCGGACGCATCAAAGGATATTGCCAGAAACTCCGGGGTTGTAAACAGTGCTAAAACAAAAATAAGTGCGTACAGTCCAGTCAGAACTTTATAGAGCGGGACATTAAACAAAATTCTGAACAATCCCAGAGAGAGCATTATTGCAATACCAATCGAAACAATTATGACAATACTGAATTTGGATATCATACCTGAAGTAACAGAATTCACCTGCCCCGCCAGTATATGAAGGTCGGGTTCGGCAATTGAAATAAAAAAACCAAGTATCGCACCGGAAGTTAATACAATCCACATTTTATTACTCTTTGCAAGAGAAGAACCCATAAGATTTCCCACCGGAGTGATACCTATATCCACCCCCAATAAAAATATGGATAACCCCATAATAATTAGCAGAGCCCCAATAAGAAACCTGATAAGTGTGGGAGTTTCAAGTGGTGTGATTGTAAAATTCAGAATCAGAACAATTATTACTATTGGAAGTACAGAAAACAGGACCTCTTTTAACTTGTCTGTAATTGCATTCAAAAAGTTCACTTCCTTTCCCCTTATTTTAATACCCTAAAATAAAATCAAATAAAAAAGGTGTCTTAATTTTTATTTATTGCTTTGCAAAATAAAAAGTTTTCACCACTTAAAGATTATTTTACTGAGGACAGCTAATTTTATACTTCTGATAGGTTCAAGCGTGAAAAGCATTTCGTGCTCCCCGAAAAACATGAACTCCCCCTTGTTTTTGCTGCTATCAAGATTATAACACTGACTTGCGTTTCAAGCAAGCTCATACTAATCCTAGGGTGCATTAAATGAATGTAATGTTCCTTCCATATTTTACTTCACTTCAATAGTATAAACCCTATAATCCCAATAACCTGGCTGAATTTGCAATGATAAAGCATATTACAATGCCTGTAACCGTCGGTATGAGGATTGAAGCCAGGGTCCATTTAAGACTTTGAGTCTCTTTTTTTATAGTCCAGCATGTTGTACCGCAGGGCCAATGCATGAGGGAAAATACCATAACACATACTGCAGTAAGCCAAGTCCAGCCATTGGAAATCAGAAGCTCTTTTAATTCATGGAGGCTCTCTAATTCCATCATGCTTCCTTTGGACATGTAACTCATTATTATAATGGGAAGAACTGTTTCATTGGCCGGAAAACCGAGGATAAAAGCCATTAGTATGTAACCGTCCATACCGATCAACCTTGCAAACGGGTCAAGAAAACCTGCACAGTGGGTCAAAAGACTGATATCGCCAACGGTTATGTTTGCCATAATCCAGATTATCAGCCCGGCCGGTGCTGCTACTGAAACTGCCCGGCCCAGAACAAACAGGGTTCTGTCAAACACAGATCTTATAATGATTTTTCCGATTTGAGGCTTCCTGTATGGAGGCAATTCCAAGGTAAAGGAGGAGGGAAGCCCTTTAAGTATTGTTTTTGACAATATTTTTGAAATAAGCAATGTTGCGACAATGCCCAATATTATGACTCCGATTAATATAAGTGCACAGATTATGGATTGAAAAGGAGCCGCAACGGATGCTGCAAAAAAAATGGTGATAATGGATACCAGGGTTGGAAAACGGCCGTTACACGGAACGAAGTTGTTCGTAATTATTGCTATCAGTCTTTCCCTTGGAGATTCAATGATTCTGCATCCGATTATACCTGCAGCATTGCAGCCGAATCCCATGCACATGGTTAAACCGATAATGTAAATGCTGCTTGAGCACCCTATTGAAAGCTCCATTGAAAGTCCAGTTCATTATCATTTACGGTTATGCAATCGATAAGAGATCTTACAAAAAGCCGCTGTTCATCTGGGGTACCGATCTTGAACACAGCACCCAAATTTGAAACAATATTTTTCACCTTATTAAGAGGGACTTTTGACTCTGTTTTTAATTTATCGGATATTTTATTCCTCTCTTTTTTTAAAATATCTATTCTTGACGATACTTGTTCTATCGGAATACCGCCAATACTATACAGATCAATCATCCTGGAGATTTGCCTGTCAAATTCATCAATCCTGTGTTTTATTGCATCGGGGTCTGGTTTTGGCTCACTTATGATTTTGTCTTCAAAAAAGCTTTTGTCAAAATCCAAATTTAAAATCTCATTTTTTACGACAGTATCAAGCTGTGGGATGGGCCATTTTTTATTCTTGCAGTTGGGATCCTTGACTTTTCTCTTGTCGGTTTTTCCGCGGGAATAGCATGTGTAGAAACCATGGTTGCCGCAGAAGCCAGCCCCGCATTTACCGCATATTAATAGACCGGTAAGCAGGTTACTGGCCCGGAACGGGTTTTTCTGCACAGCGGTTTTTTTGTTTTCTCTTTCAGAACTGTTCAAAAGCCTTTGTGCTGCATAAAAAGTATCTTCGGAAATAATGGGTTTGTGATTGCCCTCATACACAGTCCCCTTAAATTTTACTTTGCCAATATAGGTGCTGTTACGAAGAATATTCAGAACCAGAGTATGACTTTTCCAATTGCCGTATTTGTTCGTATAGTGCATACTCATATAGGATCTTATGGAATGAATGCTCTGTCCCTTTAGGAATCTTTCGAATACTTCTCTTACCTGCATTGATTCATATTCGTTTACAACAAGGTGCCCGTCTAAATAATCGTATCCCGTCGGCGGAGTCGGACCGCCATGAAAATAACCGCTTTTTGCACGGCCGATTCTTCCCATTGTAAACCGTTCTGTAATTTGGTCTTTTTCAAGCTGTGCAAATACCGACAATATTCCTATCATTGCACGCCCGAAGGGGGTAGAGGTATCGAAATTTTCGCTTATGGATACAAAATCAATATTTTTAGCCAAAAACTCATCTTCGATAAGGGTTAGCGTGTCTTTCTGCGACCGGCTCAGGCGGTCAAGCTTATATACAACAACCATATTGATTAAGTTTTGGCTGATGTCCTCAATCATTTGCTTTAGTGCCGGACGGTTTGTGCTTCCTCCCGAGTAACCGGCATCGATATAAAATTTGTATATGGTCCAATCCTTTGCTTTGCAATAGGCTTTCAGCCGTTCTGTTTGTTCTTCAATACTGTAGTTTTCTATCTGGTTTTCAGTGCTGACTCTTACATAGCATGCGACTTTATTCATTTATACTGACTCCCGCATAGGTTTATATATCTCTCAATTACTTTATTCAGGACTGAAGCAGTACAGCTTTTTATAAAAAATTATTCTTTAAATTTTCCGTATCGGGACAGAATCCTATAGGCTGCTATAGTTCGGTCATTTATCGGGACCTTGTAGCCTTTCATGGATTCTCTGACATCTTTGTTGGCAAGATGATGCTTGATTGTGATTGCAGAAGCGTTTTCCCGTTTCTCCTTCATAGCTTTAGACCTCCCTATAACTTAATGTTATGCACCACTGATTGTACTAAATGTAAAAAAATTGTTAGCACAAGATAATATGCACCTTTCATACAATTTGAAAAGAAAGTTCATAATTTTTAGAATTTAAGCCATAAAACCCAAATTATAAACGAATACATAATTGAGTATGATTCTTACAATTATTGGGGGGATTTGTATGAGAAAAATCAGGTCGTTCGTTCTGTTACCGGTAATTGCTTTATTGCTGAACATTTTTTCTGTATCGTTTGTTTTTGGAGTCTCATATGGAGATCTCAACAATGACGGTGAAATAGATTCAACAGACTTTACGATGCTGAAAAGGCATATTTTACGTAAGCTGACTATCGACGATATTACAGCTGCAGACTTAAACGGTGACGGTGAAGTAGATTCTACAGACGTTACAATTCTAAAAAGATACTTATTGAGAAAGATATCTTCTTTTCCGGTTCAGGACAATCCCAAAGATGAACGCGATGAAAAGGTTATCAAACTTGAGAACAAGCTCAAGGGGGATATAATATTCTCTGTTCCCAGCGGTACATTTAAGAATCAGGTGACAGTTTCTCTGAGTTCCAAAATTGATAATGCCCAGATCCGTTACACCACTGACGGAACTGTTCCTACCGATAGTTCAATGTTGTATACCGGACCATTGACATTTACAACCACTACACAGCTTAGGGCACAATCTTTTGTGGACGGGAATGCGAGCGGTGATATGGGGACGGCAATTTATGTTGCCAGTTCAATTGACGCCGAACATGATCTACCGGTATTAATTTTGGATGCATATGGTAATGGCAAACCTGACCGTGAATACAAAGACGTTGCTTTTATATTATTGGAGCCGAAGAATAATAAAGTATCCTTACTACAGAATCCGACTATTACCACACGTGCAGGATTCCATATACGCGGTCAATCCTCTGCCAATTTTGAAAAGACACCCTACAGGCTTGAGTTAAGGGATAATGAAGATGATGATGCCAAGTATCCGATGCTGGGTATGCCGGGAGACGGGGACTGGGCACTTCTTTCACCTTATCCGGACAAATCGCTGATTCGTAATGCTTTGGCTTATGAATTGGGAAAAGACTTGGGATTGGATATCCCTAGATACGCACATGTTGAAGTATATATAAATTTTGATGATCAGCCTTTATCTGCTGATGATTACCAGGGCGTGTATTTGCTTACAGAAACCTTGGAGATAGACAAGGACCGTCTTAACATTAAGAAATTAAAGGAAGATGATTTGACAGAGCCGAATATTTCCGGCGGTTACCTCATGCAGTTCAACATGATGGCAGCTGAGGAACCGCTGATAAGAGGGAACGGTTGGAGTGATCTTGAGCTGAAAGAACCGGATGATCTTTTGCCCGAACAATTGGCTTGGATAACCAACTACATCCAGAATGTACATGATTCAATCCACAGTGCAAATCCATCCGATCCGCAAACGGGCTATCCTGCGTATATTGACGTGGATTCCTTTGTAGATTATATAATTCATACAGAATTGGGCAAACAACCGGATTCCTATATACGTAGTACACATATTTACAAGGATCGCGATCAGAAACTGAAAGCCGGTCCTTTATGGGACTATGACCTGGCGTATGACTGTTATCCCGGTTTGTTCGGTTTGCCGAGTTCCAATATAGAAGGGTGGCAATACTTATCTACGGGCGGGACGATGCCGGGAATGGGCAATACCACCGATTGGTATTACACACTGATGCAGGATCCGAATTTCAGGAGCAAGGTAAAAGCCCGCTGGGAAGAATTGCGTCAAGGACCTCTATCTGACGAACAGTAGGTGGCTAAAGTCAGGGAACTGTCTGCACCGCTATCCAATGCAGCACACCGTAACTTCCAGAAGTGGAATATTCTTAGCACTTCTTTTGTAGGCGGTTTTAACACCCAGGTTACACAGACATGGGAAGAACAGATACAGATCGTAGAAAACTACTTGTTAAAGAGAGCTGAATGGATAGACAATTCCGGTTGGGAGTTGTCCAATAATCCCGGCTGGCCTAGCTGGCCCGGTTGGGGCTGGGGTCAATAATTCAATTAGCTAATACACCTCACCTTAATATTAAAAAGCTCCACCGTTATTTCGGTGGAGCTACAGTTTTTCAGAGTTGTTTAATGATATGAAGGAAAATGTGGAAGAAACATTCTCCTTCATACTTCTCTATGCATCCTGGAATAAAGCAGTAGACAGATATCTTTCACCAGTGTCGGGAAGCAAAGCGACAATAAGCTTTCCTTTATTTTCAGGCCTTTTTGCAATCTGAGTTGCTGCAAAAGCAGATGCTCCGGAGGATATTCCTACCAACAATCCTTCGGTTTTTGAAAGCCTTCGTGAAGTATCAAATGCTTCATCATTAGTGACCTTGTAGATCTCATCTACCACATCTCTATTGAAATTGGCAGGTACAAAGCCAGCACCTATTCCCTGAATCTTATGAGCACCCTTGTTTCCTCCGGATAAAACCGGGGAGTCGGAGGGTTCAACCGCAATAATTTGAACACCGGGTTTTCGTTGTTTCAATATTTCGCCCACACCGGAAATTGTTCCTCCGGTACCGACTCCTGCTACAAAAATATCCACCTGTCCGTCGGTATCTCTCCAGATTTCCTCAGCTGTTGTTTTTCTGTGAATCTCAGGATTCGAAGGATTATTAAACTGTTGCGGTATATAGGAATTGGGTATTGAAGCAGCCAGTTCCTCAGCCTTTGCAATTGCTCCGCCCATACCTTCTACTCCGGGAGTAAGCACCAGTTCGGCTCCTAATGCCTTCAGAAGATTTCTTCTTTCAATACTCATGGTCTCAGGCATTGTAAGTATAATCCTGTAACCTCTTGCAGCAGCGACAAAAGCCAGAGCAATACCAGTATTTCCGCTCGTCGGTTCTATTATTACACTATCCTTGTTTATTAAGCCTTTATCTTCAGCGTCCTTTATCATTGCATATCCAATCCTGTCCTTTACACTGGATGCAGGATTAAAGTATTCCAGCTTTGCAACAAGTCTTGCTTCCAGTTTATTCTCTTTGTTGTAGTTGGATAACTCTAAAAGTGGGGTATTCCCAATAAGATCCGTTAAATTTTTTGCTATTTTGGACATATAATCGCCTCCTAAATTTACAATATATATTATAATCGTTCTATGGCTTTAAGACTCCGATGCTTTTTTAAGTGCCTGATCCAAGTCATAAATAAGGTCATCTGCATCTTCGATACCAATAGACAGTCTTATCTGATCGGGGGTAACACCGCAAGCCTTTTGCTCTTCTTCAGATAGCTGGGAATGGGTTGTTGACGCAGGGTGAATTACCAAAGACTTCGCATCGGCCACATTTGCCAAGAGTGAGAATATTTCAAGACTTTCAATGAATTTCTTTGCTGCATTGATTCCGCCTTTTATTCCGAAAGTAAATATTGAGCCGGCTCCCTTCGGAAGATACTTTTGTGCAAGCTCATAGTATTTGTTGCCTTTGATACTCGGATAGTTTACCCATGACACCTGAGGGTGGTTTTGCAGAAAGTCCACTATCTTTTTGGTATTGGAAACATGCTTTTCAACCCTTAATGAAAGGGTTTCAAGCCCTTGGAGCAAAAGGAAGGAATTAAACGGACTTATGCATGCCCCGGTATCCCTCAATAGCTGCACCCTGACTTTGGTTATGTAAGACAGAGGGCCTAAGGCTTCGTAATATTTCAGACCGTGATAGCTGGGATCCGGTTCTGTAAAGCCCGGGAATCTTCCGCTTTGTGCCCAATTAAACTTTCCCGAATCAACGATGACACCTCCGATGGAAGTACCGTGTCCGCCAATGAATTTTGTTGCGGAATGAACAACAATATCGGCACCAAACTCAATGGGCCTTATCAGGTATGGTGTTCCGAAGGTATTGTCCACAATAAGCGGCACACCGTTTTCATGGGCAATTTTTGCAACTGCTTCAATATCAATCAAATTAATTCCCGGGTTTCCGACGGTCTCAATATAAACAGCCTTTGTCTTATCGTTAATAGCTTTTCTGAAGTTTTCCGGGTCATCGGGGTCCACAAAAACAGTATTAATCCCAAGCTTGGGCAATGTTGTTGAAAACAGGTTGTATGTGCCGCCATAAAGCGTACTTGCCGAAACAATTTCATCACCGCTTCCTGCGATATTGAGTATTGCATAGGTAATAGCCGCTGAGCCCGAGGCAACCCCCAATGCTCCAACACCGCCTTCAAGTGCGGCTATTCTCTGTTCAAAAACATCAGTTGTTGGGTTCATAATCCTTGTATAAATATTGCCGGATTCCTTTAAAGCAAAGAGGTTGGCAGCATGCTCGCTGCTATTGAATACGTAAGAGGTTGTTTGGTAAATTGGAACCGCCCGGGACCCGGTAGTAGGATCCACATTTTGACCCGCATGAACCTGTAGGGTATCAAATTTCAATTTTCTTTCAGCCATAAGAACATCTCCTTTTTTTAAAATACGATTTTACTTATCGGTTTTATCGTGTTTAACTCATAATTATATATAATACATTGTATTATCAATTCCGTTCCGCTCCCGGTAATCGCGGGCCAGATCTTCAAGGGTCAATGAATCCACCAATTCATTGAGACGGGCGTTCATCTTATCCCATACATTGGTTTTGATACAGCTGCGAATAACCGACTCACTTCCGGCAGTATTATCCGAATCTTCATCGATTACCGAGAGAGGGCCTTCAAGAACCCTTAAAATCCTTCCCACTTTAATATCAGAGGGACTTTCGGATATTATATATCCACCCT
>DAOOJC010000042.1:0-8670 GCA_035384905.1 Acetivibrio sp.
CATATATTTTTTTTCTTCAGGTACTCTATTGTCTGGGAAATATTTGTGACACGTGCCACCGGCATATACTCAATTGCTCCTGCTGAAGCCTTTGAAACAGCAGCATTGAGCCCAACCGCCCGCCTTTTGGGTATAATCACCCCATGTGCCCCAACCGCGTCAGCAGTCCTCAAAATGGATCCGAGGTTATATGCATCGGTGATACCATCAAGAATAATAATGAAAGGTGCTTCTCCTTTAGACTCTGCATTCTTCAATATGTCATCGAGCTCAACATAATCCTTAAAAGAAACATAGGCAATAACCCCTTGATGTGCATGAGTAGTAGAAATTCTGTCGAGATTTAACCTGTCTGTTTCTTGAACTACAATGCCCTTTTCCTTTGCAAAAGCTATAATTTGCCTTATCGAGCCTTCCTTCTCACCCTTCTGGACCAAAATCTTG
Source organism: Acetivibrio sp. (assembly GCA_035384905.1). Classification (GTDB taxonomy): domain Bacteria; phylum Bacillota; class Clostridia; order Acetivibrionales; family Acetivibrionaceae; genus Hungateiclostridium. The sequence goes on from DAOOJC010000042.1 coordinate 445, forward strand.
TTTATCGTCCTGTTGGCTTTTATTGCCTCCATAACGGAATTTCTTCCCTCAAGCCTGTCTTGATCCTCAAATTGTTCTTCTTTCTCCCTCAGTTTTCCAGTAAATTGTACTTTAGGCTTAGTGCGGGTTTTCTCATTATCTTTTTTTCTTCCCATATTCCCCATAATCTTTAGTTACCTTCTCTCATTTATACTAATGCGTAACAGTATCTATATTTAAGTACGAAAAAAGATACTTTTTTATGTCTATTATTTTCTCAAAAAAATACTTTTTTAAACGAATTCCACTGAAAAAAAAACGCCCACTTCCTTAAATTTTATAAATTGCATAATAATGGGCTTAATTATTTATAGATTTATATATCTTCGCAAACAGCCATTTTCAATATGGTCATAAGACGTTCATAATCCTTCTTTAAATACAAAAAACCCACCAGAGACTCAAAACCTGTGGCATACTTGTATTCCGTAACATCAGCATTTTTGGGAATCGTACCGGACTTGGTGTTCCTCCCCCTTCGGACTACATCATGCTCCTCCGGTGTCAAAGAAGGCATTATCCTGTGGATAATATCGGATTGAGCCTTTGCCTTTACAAACCCGATTGACTTCTTGTGAAGAATATGAACCGGCATATCTCCTTCACTGACAAGCATTGTTCTGATAAAAACTTCATATACAGCATCCCCAATATACGCAAGTACCAAGGGTGAAAGCTGGCTTATTTTCTCCTGCTTGAAATTAAACTCACCTGTTATTTTATCAAAAAGTTCTGAAAGCATCCAAATTACCTTTTCCATATATAAAATAATTTTATTTTCTTGCCATTAAACACATATTAAGGCATTACTTTCTGCGTTTAATATATTATATAATACACCAATGCTTTAGTAAATACAAATGCTAAAGTTATAGGACATATTATTTCATTTCATTTCATTTACTTACTTTTCATAACAAATATAAAAAAGGTAACAATATTAAAAAGAAACATATATATAAGAGTTAAGAAAGCAGGTATAAGTATATGTTGTCATGGTTTAAAAAGAAAATTTCAAAAAACAAAACCGGAGCTAGCACTTTACATAAATTAACAGATAAAATAAAAAATATCTGTATATCAAAAAGCATTGATAGAAATATTTGCTCTTTAAAAAGCTTTTTGAATAACAGCCCCGACATAATCGATAGAAAAATTAATTACTTTGGCAGCAAACTTGACGCAGGTATAGTATTTATAGATAGTCTGGTGGATGGAAATATGGTGGAGGAGTATATCATAAAACCGTTAATTGCTGCAGATCCAGTCAAAGGTCTCTCAGTTTCGGAATTAAGCATTGAAGCAATCAAGAGTTCCATACTGTACGGATGCAGTATTGAGGAAATGAATGCAATTTATGAAATATCCTTGGAAATATTGAGCGGTAAAACCTTCTTGTGCATCGAAGGCTTTGATATGGGGCTGTTAATAGATACGGCAAGTTTTCCAAAACGCAGTATTAAAGAACCGCGAACCGAAAGCACGGTCAAAGGTCCTAGTGAAGGATTTGTTGAAAATATGAAAGACAATTTGGGACTCATACGAAAAAGGCTTAAAACTCCGAATTTATGTTTTGATCTTATCGAAACAGGAAAAACCACACATAGTAATACCGCCATATTGTATTTGAAAGGAAGGGTTAATACCGAAATCCTTCAAGAAGTCAAAAAAAGAATCAAGTCCGTTAAAGACTATGATATAGTACACATCGAGCAACTTGCTCACCTGATTTCCGACAGGTCTTTTACAATATTTCCTCTGATCCATTGGACAGAAAGACCCGATAAAGCGGTTTCTTTCATCCTTGAAGGAAATGTGGGAATTTTATACGATAACTCCCGGGGCATTCTGTTAGCTCCAACCAACATATCAACCCTTATGCAGAGTCCCGATGACTACTATGAGCATTGGTTGTTTGGCACTGTTATAACCTTTATCAGGTATATATCCCTGATAATATCGACTTTTCTTCCGGCTATTTACATAGCCCTTACCTCCTTTCACCCGGAAATGCTTCCAACGGCTCTGGTTATTTCTATGTCAGGTGCACGGCTAGGAGTGCCTTTACCACCCTTCTTTGAAGCCCTGCTTATGGTGGTAACCCTTGAGATCTTGCATGAAGCGGGATTAAGGCTTCCAAAAGTTGTCGGCCAAACAGTTGCCATCGTAGGGGGTCTTGTAATCGGGCAAGCAGCTGTACACGCCGGCATTATAGGCCCCTTTATGGTCACCATTATATCGGTGACAGCGATTTCTTCCTTTACAATCCCAGCTACAGTCTGAGCCTTGCCACCAGGATCTTAAGAGTGCTCTTTATGATATTGGCATCTGTTTTGGGTGCCTTTGGAATTTCAATGGGCATTATATACTTGCTCGGATACATGTGTTCCCTTAAAAGCTTTGGATCAGGCTTCATGGAGCCCTTTACTCCTTATAGGCCAAGGGATTGGAAGGACAATATAATTCGGGCACCGCAGATTTTTCTTAAAAACCAACCTGAATACCTTGATATTAAAAGCAGTTCCCGAAAAGGAGGTTCTCAAGATGAAAAATAGCAAACTTCTTCCTATACAGGTATTAACCCTGACTTCTTCAAACATGCTTACGGTGAACTTGCTCACCATTCAGCAAAGCCTGGTTTTAATTGCAAAACAGGATGCCTGGATCTCTATGCTGCTTGGATCTGCTATTGGGCTGGTTAATGCACTTGCAATGTATTACCTCTCAAGTATCAATCAGGGACTTGATCTTGCGGAAATGACTCTGTATTTAGGTGGTAACTGGTTCGGAAGACTGCTCTTATCGGTTTCTGTCTTATATGTACTTATTTATTCTGGTCTTATAATAAGGGTTTTTGTGCAGGCCTTGCAATTGTTTCTTATTGATAGGACTCCCATGCTTGTGGTTTCCATTCTATTGATAATCGTGATTGTATCCGTTGTTTCAAAAGGAATTGAAACCGTCGCAGGTGTTATTGATATATTATTCCCTTTTTTTATTCTAAGTCTAATCCTGCTTATTGCAATATCAGTCCCTCAGTTTCAGATAATAAATATTAGACCTGTGCTCTACAAAAACATGTTCAACACTCTTAAAGCAAGCATACCTGCATCAGGAGCCCTCTCAGGCTTTGGAGCCATCGCATTTACTATGAAATATGTAACCGAACAAAAGAAAATACTAAAATGGTATTTGTCAGGCTTTTTTATTTCAGCGGGACTTTTCATACTTCTTACCGCTTCAACAATTCTGGTCTTCGGTCCGGAAGAAACGCAGAGATATTTGTTTCCGACATTGCATCTGTCAAAGTCCATTCATGTTGGAAGTATTCTTTTTGAGAGGCTTGAGGCATTTGTGATAATACTCTGGATACCTGCAGTATTTACTTCTGTCGGAATATATACTTTTACATCCATAAGAAATTTTGTGGTGTTTTTTAACATTAAGCCAAAGCACGAAAAGTATGTGTCTTTGGTGCACATTCCCCTTTTATTACTTGTTGCCATGTTCAGTAAAAACCAATTAGAAGCATTGGAACGAATGAAGTCTTTCGATTACATTGTAGTATGTTTGAATTTTATTTATATACCGTTTCTTATTATTCTGACTCTAATAAAAAAAAGGAGGCTCGCAAGAGTTGAATAGATTCCTATCGGTTCTCCTATGTGTTTCTTTTATTACTTTCACAGGATGTTGGGATTCTGTATCTATAGAACAACGTGCATACATAATCGGTATTGCTATCGATGAATATCCGCCGATTTCCGGAAAAACAGAATCCGAAGTTGAGTCACCCGATACTGCAAAGGAAGAGATGTTTGAAGCTGCAACAGGTATCCACTCCGGCAGTCCCACCTACGCCATGACTGTGCAATTGCCTGTTATAAAGATGAGTACAGTCCCCAACGTTCAGGGTGTAGGAAGTCCGGACCCCGGCACTCCCAAGACATGGGAAATTACTCAGGTGGGAAACTCCTTTATAGAGATGAATCGAGCCCTTGCAACAAGGATAAATCTACTTCCTTATTATGGGCATCTTCAGGTTATAATAGTTTCGGATAAGGTTGCAAAAAAAGGCCTGAGCAATGTTCTGGATTTCTTTGCCCGTGACCACGAACTTAGAAGCAGGACAAGAATATTTATAACCCGGGGCGAAGCAAAAAAAGTACTTGATGTTATTCCCAGGATCGAGGACTATTCTTCTTTATATCTTTCCGAAACGGCTTATAACGCAAAACTTAATTCACAAATGGTACACTGGACAGACTTTGGCAAAACCATCCAGAGCATTTATTCGGGCAGAGACTTCTTACTACCCATTGTTAATAGCTCCAAAGACGAGATAATGAATAAGGGTGCAGCACTATTTAAAGGAGATAAATTGGTTGCTACGATAAGCGGCCGGGAAGTAGAGGCTTTAAAGATGATACGTAATTTGTTTGACGGAGGAATAATTACTGCCAAAATGCCCAACAACGAAAGCTCCATAATGGCACTTGAAATAGACAAATTAAAATCCCGTATTACTCCTATAATAGAGGAAGATAATGTGGCCTTTAAAATAGACATAAAGATCAACGGAGACTACTCAGAAAACGTAAACTGTCCGTTCACTAAAAAAATAGATAAAAGTTTTCTGGAAGAAGCCTCCGAAGCCTTTGAAGCGTCAATAAAGAAACAGTGTGTTGAGGCAATACAAAAAGTACAAAGCTATGGCACTGACTTATTTCTGTTCAACGCAGTGTTAAAGGCCGAAAAACCTTCATACTGGGATAAGGTTAAGGACGAATGGTATGATATCTTCCCCCATGTTAAAACAGAGGTAAACGTAAAAGTAAACCTTAAGCAGATTGGAAATATTCAATAGCTTAAGGCTTTAACCTTTAGTACTATCAACATAACTAATTCTAATGTGAAGAATAATATTCCATAAAATTTAAGTTTCGAAAGTACAATTTCTCCCCCACATTTTTCTTCTCCAATACAATATGTACCCGCATTATCAATTTTTTCTGAAGGACCATTTCACCCCTTGAGGAGTGTCCTCCAGTATTATTCCCATATCTTTAAGCTTATCCCTTATTTCGTCGGCTGTCTTCCAATCCTTTTCCTTTCTTGCCATCTGCCTCTTTTCTATAAGCTCCTGTATTTCACTGTCGATACTTTTATCCTGTTTCTTCTGAGCGATGCCCAAAACTCCGCCCAGCTCTTTTATCAGGGAATGTGCATACTCAATGATTTCTTTTGACGGGTTGGTATTGGCATTTATATTGGTATTGGTCTCCTTTACGATATCAAAAACAGCGGCAAAGGCATCAGCAGTGTTCAGGTCATCATCCATCGCCTCAATGAATTTCTCCTTGAGCCCGGCAAGACTGTCGCGAAGCTTCCTTTCATTGTCCGTCATATCTGCAGCTGCAGCATTCTCCATCAGGTACTCAAGATTATCAAGGCAGTTATATATTCTCTCCAAACCGTTTTCAGCCTGTTCAAGCAGATCCTCGCTAAAGTTTATTGGGCTTCTGTAGTGGGCTGAAAGCATAAAAAACCTTATTACCTCATAGTCAAAGGTGTTTGCAATATCCCTGACCGTAAAGAAATTACCCCGGGACTTTGCCATTTTTTCACCATTGACGTTTATGAAGCCGTTGTGAAGCCAGTATCTCGCAAAAGGCTTGCCGTTTGCAGCTTCACTCTGGGCAATCTCGTTCTCATGGTGGGGAAATATCAGATCCTGCCCACCGCTGTGAATGTCTATAGTCTCACCAAGATACTTGTTTGCCATTGCAGAACACTCAATATGCCAACCGGGTCTTCCCTTTCCCCACGGACTGTCCCATGCAGGTTCGCCGGGCTTTTGAGCCTTCCACAGTACAAAATCCATGGGATCCTCTTTTCTCTCATCAACATCTATTCTTGAGCCAAGCTCCAGATCCTCCAATGATTGATGAGACAGCTTCCCGTATTCTTTAAACTTTCCGGTGCTAAAATACACATCTCCGCCCACACTATAAGCAAAGCCTTTGTCCTCAAGCTTTGATATGATATCAATTATGGCGTCAATGTTCTCCGTAGCCCTTGGGTGAACAGTTGCTTCTTTTATCCCCAGGCCCTTGGCATCCACAAAATATTCCCCAATGAATTTATCCGCAAGCTCTTTAACAGTAATGTTTTCTTCCTGTGCCCTTTTTATCATTTTGTCGTCTATATCCGTAAAATTCTGCACAAACTTTACGTTATAGCCTCTGTATTCAAGATACCTTCTCAATGTATCAAATATTATAAAAGGCCTCGCATTCCCGATGTGAAAATAGTTGTATACCGTAGGTCCGCACGAATACATCCTGACCTCTTTTTCATCAACAGGTTTAAACTCTTCTTTCTTTCTTGTCAATGTGTTAAAAAGTCTCATTAATGTTTCCTTCCTCTCTCTCATTCATATTATCTACTCTCTTTTATCAAATACCTCACCGGTATTCGCTTTGTCCTCCGTTAAAGCTCCCTGCCCTGCAGCAAGTTCCTTCTCCAACCGTTCTACTCTGCGGCACATCTTGCAGAGCTCCTGTGCAACAGGATCCGGTATATGTATCTGATCCAATTCAACTGAGGGCATTAACTTTTGCCCGTCTCTTTTTACCGCCCTTCCCGGAACACCCACCACCGTGGTATTAGGCTCTACCTCGCTTAACACCACAGCATTGGCACCAATTCTTGAGTTGTCCCCCACCTTAAACGGTCCGAGAACCTTCGCCCCGGTACTTATAAGCACATTATTACCTATGGTTGGATGTCTCTTTCCCCGGTCCTTGCCTGTACCCCCAAGAGTAACATTGTGATAAATTGTACAGTTGTCTCCTATCTCAGCGGTCTCGCCGATTACCACACCCATACCGTGGTCAATAAACAGACCTTTTCCGATTTTCGCACCGGGATGTATTTCAATTCCTGTCCAAAACCTTCCCCATTGGGAAATCAGCCGGGCTATAAAATACAATTTCCGGTTATAAAACCAGTGTGCAACCCGATGGAGGCAAACCGCATGAAATCCTGAATACAGGAGCACAACCTCTGCCACACTTCTTGCCGCCGGGTCTCTTTCGGCAATTAACCTTGCATCCTCCATAAACTGCTTAATCATATTAATCCTCACATCCAAAATTAGTGTATTGAATGATACTCAAAAAACAAATTCAGCCCGCAAATATGCATTCAATAATTTTAAGTATATAATATATATTTACCACTCAAACCTTAATTTAATAACCGTTAATATTACAATACCGGCAAAAGCTACGGAGGTCCACCGCTTTTTTGGCCTTTTCCCTCTGTGCAATCCCACTAAAAAACCCCGCCCTAAAACATAGAGGCGAGGTAAACCGCGGTTCCACTCTAATTGGAATAATCCATCTCATTTGCATAACGGTGCGTCTTCCGTGAAAGCCTACCAACCCATATATTGCTTGTAATACGGGATTCAGCCTTCAAATTCATGAGTGCACTTCACCTGCCCATTGCCCCGGAACTGCTTTCAGCCGCCGACAATTCCTCTCTTATAGGGATAGTTCAGGGTACTTTTCCCAATCATTATCTTTGCCCTATCAACTTGTTGTTTATAATTTTACCATATATATCATCCAAGGTAAATACAATATTTAATATAAACTCACTTCGTGGGAACGGATGCTCTGCCTTTCCCGCATCGTATTAACAGGCCGCCTGCAACTTGCATCAAAATCTTTATTCCACATTTTTCTTTATCCAAATGATTCGCATTCAACTTTCCGGCAATATTTTAAACAAAAGTACAGTACACAAACCATGGTTGTGCCTGTTTGAATAATTATAATAAAATCAATTCATAATAGTAATTGTATAGTTATATATAAAATTGCTTAATTTAAGATTAAGCAATTTCAAACAACTTCAATAACTATATAACTATTCAGAAAGGAAGTGATCTTATGGCTAATTATAACAACGCCAGGGTGGAGAACTTTAATATAACACATTTTATCATAAGGTTTGTGGTAGGAACAATCGTACTTGCCGTCACTGCATACTTGACTCGGGGCTTTACAATATCAGGTTTCTGGCCACTCATTGTTAGTGCGGCTGTTATTGCTGCACTGGATTACTTGGTATTAAGATTTTTAGGTATGAATGCAACTCCTTTTGGAAGAGGAATAT
>DAOOJC010000043.1:0-8617 GCA_035384905.1 Acetivibrio sp.
GTTGCTTTGGCACCCGACGAAATCCTTTTTAACAGCAGTATGGAGCAGAAATATCTGGTGGATTGGATTAAAAAGGGAAATGTACTTGTACTGATAGATGACTGGGCAAGCTTTGAAGTAGGTTTGTTAGGCCTTTTGGAATATATTGAAAGTACAGATTCCATTGAGGGATATGGTAATAATTACATATGCACCATAGGAAAAGGACGGGTAATTTTCCTGGATAATTATAGTGATTATACCAACGGCGGACTTGAGGCCCTGGATCCCGGGGTGGTATTTATCGATATCCTTAATGAAGCGGGGCATAAAAGGGTGTTGTTCAATGAGTATTATCACGGTATTGGCAGTTCCAATATTACATTGTGGGACATATTGACTCCTGCAGCAAAAATACTGTTGATGCAGCTGATAATAGCGGCATTGATTCTTATATATGTTGTATCAAGAAGGTTTGGAAGACCTCAGGTGGTATATGAAATTGTAAAGCGTAAGGAAAACGAAAACCTTTTTGCCCTCTCAAACATATATCAAAAATCCAGGGCCAACGGTCTTGTTTTGGAAAGCTATCTTGATTGTTTAAAAAAGGAGCTTGCTGTATTTTTAGGCTTCGGAAGGGAAGGCTTTGATGATGTTGAGCTTTTGGCTGCGGCTCAGTCCAACAATATGCTAAAGAATTTTAATTTAAGAGAATTGTTTGGAGAGTGCAACTATTATATTAACAACGATAGAAAGGATAACAGAGAATTTTTAAGTCTATATAAAAGATTGGAGCAAATAAGAAAGGAGATAAAAGCATGAGTGAATATATGGAAGAGAATCGTATAACCGGCAATGAATGCGAATTTACAGCTAATAAAGCCAGGGAAATAATCCAGGAGGTATCCCGGGTAGTTGTCGGGCAGTACGATTTTATTGAGAAATTAGTGGTTTCCCTGTTTTCCGGAGGGCATGTACTGGTGGAAGGAGTTCCGGGACTTGCTAAAACACTGGCTTCAAAGGTTATGGCAAAGACAATAAGGGCGGATTTTAAAAGGGTACAGTTTACCCCTGACCTTATGCCTGCAGATATTGTAGGAACAAAAGTTTTTGATCAAAAAAACGGGGAATTTTACCTTAAGAAGGGTCCTCTCTTTACCAATATATTTCTTGCCGATGAGATAAACAGAACCCCCCCCAAGACCCAGGCAGCACTTTTAGAAGGCAGGGAGGAGAGGGCAATATCGATTGACGGTGAAACCCATAAGCTGGAAGAACCCTTCATGGTACTGGCAACTCAGAACCCTGTGGAGTACGAAGGAACATATCCCCTTCCCGAAGCTCAGGTTGACAGGTTTCTTATGAAGCTGATTGTTGGGTATGTTCCACAGAAGTTTGAAAACATCCTTTTACAGAAATTCAATTCCGGCTTTGACAGCAGGGAGCTTGAAAATGAGAATATAAACGGGGTATGCAATCCCGAGGATATAAAGAGGTGCCGGGAGGAGATAAAGGGTGTTAGGGTTAGTGATGAAATAATAAACTATATTACATCGATAATAAGGGCAACAAGAAACTCTCCCAGCCTGATTTTGGGTGCAAGCCCCAGGGCTTCCATAGCACTGTTGCTTTCTTCGAAAGCCTATGCTGCCATTCAGGGAAGGAGTTATGTTATTCCTGAAGATGTAAAGGATCTGGCACTTCCGGTACTCCGTCACAGAATAATATTAAAGCCGGAAGCGGGCATTGACGGTCTTGGAAACGATGATGTGGTCAGCAGTATTTTATCGAAGGTTGAAGTACCGAGATAATTATTTAGAAGGAGAAGTATAAATGCCTTTTAGCAAGCTTTTTTCTTTAATTGTTGCAATTGGAATAGTGCCGGTTTTAATAGGATCCTTAGTAGGAATAGAGCTGTATGTTTTTTTGCTCTATAACCTTATTGTCATCCTGCTTTTAGTTGTGGACTACAGGATTACTCCCGGGAGCAAAGCATTTGAGGTAGAGCGTATTTGTGATGAAAAACTCTCAATGGGAACGGAGAATGAAATTTTCATAAATATTCGAAACAACAGTGATTATAATGTAAATATAGAAGCAGTTGATGAAGTTCCGGAGTATATGGAATTAAAAAAACGTATTGTAAAAATAAAGGTTTCACCCCATTTTGAAAACAGCACAAGCTATGTTGTCGTGCCACAAAAGAGGGGGGAATATACCTTCGGAAAGGTTCATATAAGGTACAACGGGGTTCTTAGGCTATGCTCGAAAAAAGGTGTTTATGACATTACAAAAAGCTATAAGGTGTATCCCAATATAAAGGATTTGAGCAGGTATGGACTTGCAGCCATAAAGAAAAGCCAACTGATTCAGGGAATAAAGAAGTTTAAAGCCTACGGTACAGGTACCGAATTTGAAAGTCTGAAGGAATACACCGAGGGCGATGACTACAGAAAAATAAACTGGCTTGCTTCCGCAAGATCAAACAAGCTGATTGTCAATACCTACGAGCCGGAAAAGAACCAGCAGGTAATGATTATGCTCGATTCGAGCAGGGTAATGAATTCGGAAATAAATTATATAAAAAAGCTTGACTATTCAATAAATGCAGCTTTTTTACTTGCCGACGTCGTAATAAAGAAGGGTGACAATGTGGGAGTAATGGTTTTTGACAGCCAGGTAAAGCGTTATATCAAACCGGGCAAGGGTCTCGGTCATTTTCAACTGTTGGCGGAAAACCTGTACAATGTGGAAGAAAACTTTGTTTCGGCAGACTATAAAGGTGCATTGACATATTTAAACCAAAACCAGAACAGAAGGTGTCTGATTTGTATTTTTACGGAGTTGTTCAGTGTGGATGAAGCTGTTTCCCTTTCAACGTCATTGAAGAACATTGCAAAGCATCATGTTCCCCTCCTTATAACAATTAAGGACATGAGGCTTTACGAAATGGCACAGTCCGGCGTTGAAAACACCGGTGATGTTTATCTGAAGGCGGCTTCGATGAAGCTGATTGAGGAGAGGGAGAAGATTCAAAGGGTGTTTATCGAGTCCGGAATTGCAGTGTTGGATGTTCCGCCCGACAGGCTGTCTATTGAGGTTGTAAACAAATACCTCACCATGAAATCCATGATGCAGATATAAAAAGTTAAAAAGCGGTAATTGAGATTTAAAAGAATAGAATGATGCATTCATAGATAAATTTTCCTTGACAAAGGGAATTTATTTTGCTATGCTTAAATTGTTAACCGAGGTTAACTTATCGGTGAAATTATTAAGTATTATTAATGGAGTGTTAAAGTGGCTAATAATGAATCGATGGAAATGTATCTTGAAACAATATATTTATTGGAAAACAATCACGGTCATGCCCATGTAGTAGATATTGCAAAACAACTTAGTGTTTCAAAGCCCAGTGTGACAAAGGCTATAAAACATCTTAAAGCCCAGGGGTATGTTGATACGGAGAAGTATGGAACAATTACATTGACAGATAAAGGCAGGGAAAAATCTGAAGAAGTTTATAGGAACCATCAATTGATAGAACTTTTTTTAGTGCATTCTCTCAATTTATCTGCTGAACAGGCCGCTATCAATGCATGTAAAATAGAGCATGTTCTCAGTGAAGAGATGATTGAAGCAATTAAAAGCTATTTAAAGAAGAACAATATCAGTATAAATAAGCTGTAAAGCATGAGGGGGTTTACTTATGGCTCATACAATATTAAGTAAAATAATATTGCCGGTCAATGAGAGAACTGAAAGGAATACTGACAAAGTGACAAATTTGGCAAATGCACAGGTTAATAAAGAATACATGATCAAAGAAGTGAAAACCGATGATGAGGAACTTAAGAGTTTTCTGTTTACATTAGGATGTTATGAGGGTGAAACAGTGACTGTACTGTCAGTACTCGGCGGTAATTTAGTTATTTCAGTAAAGGACGCAAGATATAGTATCGATAGGGATCTAGCAAAAGCAATTGTTGTGTAGTTTTTTTATGGCATTTAAGTTAACTGTAGTTAACTTTTACGGGTATTAGTGGGATTTCTAACGAGTGAAATAACAAAAATACGATGAGGACCTGATGCTCTTGGAACTTAAATCGTTAAATTCTTAACAATTTTTATGCAAAAAGAGTTAACCGTAGCTAACATTATGTCTTATATTAATAAGGAGGAACTTTATGAAAATAGCACTAGCGGGCAATCCAAACAGTGGAAAAACAACATTATTCAATGCGATAACAGGTAAGATTGAGCATGTGGGAAACTGGGCAGGTGTAACAGTTGAGAAGAAGGAAGGGAATATCAAAAAAAGTCTTAACAAAGGGAATTCTGAAATTATAGCAGTAGACTTGCCCGGTGCATATTCTTTGTCACCATTCACATCCGAGGAAAGCATCACAAGAGACTTCATTAAAAATGAAAATCCTGATGTGATTATTAATATCGTTGATGCTACAAACTTGAACAGAAGTTTGTTCTTTACAACACAGCTTCTGGAGCTGGGTATACCGGTGGTTGTTGCCCTTAACAAGAGTGATTCGAGCAAGAAAAGGGAGATCGTAATCAATGCAGAGGCTCTGTCCGAAAAACTTCAGTGTCCTGTTATTGAAACAGTATCTACTGCCAGAAAAAAAAACGGCCTAAAAGACCTTATATCTGCTGCCGTAAATGTTAAGGGCAAGAAGCAGCAGGCACTCTTTGAGGGGTTAGAGGCCGATTTGACGGATAAAAATGCGGTTGAAGCATCGGATAAAAAACGGTTTGAACTTGTGAAAGCTATTGTTGCAGAGGTTGAGATCAGAAAAACAAGCAGCAACCGTCAAACAAGACAGGATGCAGTTGACAGAGTTATCGCACATAAATGGTTCGGAATCCCAATCTTTGCAGTAGTGATGTGGACGGTGTTTTCCATTTCACAGACTTATTTGGGACCGTTCTTGGCCGATACATTTGTCGGATGGATAGATGCATTCAACGGATGGGTAGAAGGATTAATGGGGAATGGGGTATCACCTGTGCTTAAAGCCATTCTCTTAGACGGTATTATTGGCGGGGTTGGTGCTGTTGTAGGTTTCTTGCCCCTTATCATGGTATTGTTTTTCTTGCTGGCACTATTGGAAGATTGCGGATATATGGCACGGGTGGCAGTCGTTATGGATAGGTTTTTTAAGAAAGTAGGATTATCGGGAAAATCAATTATTCCAATGATTATCGGTACAGGATGTGCTATCCCGGGAATTATGGCAACGAGAACGATAAAAAACGAACGGCAAAGAAGAACCACTGCCATGCTTACTCCTTTTATGCCATGCGGTGCTAAATTACCGGTCATTGCCCTATTTGCAGGTGTGTTCTTTAATGATTCGGCTTGGGTGGGAACGGCAATGTATTTTGTGGGTATTTTAATTATTATCATAGGTGCATTAATTGTAGTAAGAATTACTGGAGAGAAAAATGCAAGATCCTTCTTCATTATGGAACTGCCGGAATATAAATTTCCAAGCCTAAAAAGAGCTATAGTAGAAATGCTTTCCAGGGCAAAAGCATTTATCGTTAAGGCCGGGACAATTATTCTTCTTTGTAATGCCGCAGTGCAAATTATGCAAACCTTTAATTGGAAATTCCAAGTAGTTGCTGAGGGTGCAGAGAATACCAGTATTCTCGCCACTATTGCATCGCCCTTTGCAGTTCTTTTGATACCGTTGGGATTCGGTGTATGGCAGTTGGCTGCAGCATCGCTTACCGGATTTATTGCAAAAGAGAATGTAGTCGGTACATTGGCTATTGTGTACTCAATCACAAACTTCATTGATACGGAAGAATTGGCCCTGGTTGATGGAGCGACTGATGTGGCAGGCGTAATAGGATTAACATCGGTAGCTGCATTGGCATATCTTATGTTTAACTTGTTTACACCGCCGTGTTTTGCCGCTATTGGTGCTATGAAGGCTGAGATGGAAAATAAAAAGTGGCTTTGGGGTGCAATTGCATTTCAATTGTTTATGGGGTATACTGTTTCATTTATTACTTATCAGGTTGGAACTCTATTTACAACAGGTGCTTTCGGCAGTGGCTTTTTACCGGGTTTAATTGCTGTAATCGCAATGATTGGCTGTGTTGTTTATCTTGCACGAAAAGGTGAACAAGAAGCAACTTCAAAAGCAGCACTAAAAAGTGCATAGGAGGAATCAATATGGAAAATTTAATTGTAGCAATTGTTATTTTAGCGATTGTAGCTGTTTCAGTTACTAAAATCGTTATTGAAAAGAAAAGAGGGGCCAGGTGTATAGGTTGTCCCCACAGTAAAACAGGGGGAACCGGTTGCTGTTGCAACCATTCCGCTCAAGAATAAAAAGGATATACTTTCACTAATCATCTTCTATTAACATATTATGAAATAATACTTTATGTTTAGGAGATGAGTGAAAGTGCCATGTCCCATTGGAACTACAAGCTATAAAATACAGGCTGGTGATACACTATATAAAGTAGCCGGTAGATATAATACAACGGTTCAACAGATACTGTCGGTGAACCCGGGTATAAATCCCAATATGCTTTATATCGGACAGGAAATATGCATTCCCGTTCAATCGGCTACCACAGCCATAGCAGAGATTACAAGAATTCCTGTATTGGTAAATGGAGTTAATATTAATACTGGAATATATCCGGTTCTCAATTATAAACCACCGCAGGCACAATATCCTTATATTTATGTTCCAATAGCAGAGTTCGGAAGAATAGGTGCAAGAGTGGTATGGGATGAAGCTGGACAAAAAATAACAGTTGCAAGTGACTGTCCCCAAGCTCAAAGACAAATGAATATTATTTCACAGGCTTTAGGCAAACTGATTTATGACGATATCGCGTATATGGATATGACTGAATATGACAATTTCGTGATAGGTTTTTGGCACGAGATTTTTCCCTATGCAGAATTTCTTAAAATAACTCCTGCTTGGGATATCAGAGTAGCACAACCGAAGTTTGGAACCGGACCACGAAAGGAAGCACATTGTTTAGTGTATTCAGGAAGCACTTCAGCACCACCTGACATGCAAGGGAATTTGTGGGATCCTGTATTTGTATTCCTATATAGTTACTCAGATGACAAATATTATTTATTTACATCCCGGCGACCTTTAAATCTATTCAGATAAAAGTATGCAAATGGGGCAGATACTGCCCCAATGCTTATGTTGTCCATTCATTGTGGATAATGCCCACAAGGTACCATTTTCCGTTATACTTTTCAAAAACCATACGCAGACTGGTCCAATCTATACCGGAATATTTTTCGCTTCCAGGATAGTAGTATTCTACAATGGTACTGTTCGGATACACTTCAAACTGATTTTCGAAAGTATTTCCAATTCCTTGAGTTTTGTTATAGCTCACTGTTCCAAGGTTGATAAAGTCCTTATTATACACAAACCTGTTAAAATACTCAGTAGGTGTATATTTTATATCAAACCCTGAACCGTCAAAAATTCCCCAAAGATATCTGGTTTTATCCGAGCCAAAGTTTGCTACTTGAGAAGCATTAAACACTAGATCCTGCTTTGTGATATAGGAATAAGGCGAAAACTTAATACCTTTTTGTGGGTGAACGAATTTTGACAGCTCTTTAAAATTCCTGTCTCTTATCAGACTAATAACATGCTTTTGCAAAGTTGAAATTTCCTGATCGTTCTTGATGTCGG
Organism: Acetivibrio sp.; assembly: GCA_035384905.1. Lineage (GTDB taxonomy): Bacteria > Bacillota > Clostridia > Acetivibrionales > Acetivibrionaceae > Hungateiclostridium. Next base: position 7,695 of record DAOOJC010000043.1, read on the forward strand.
GTATTGCAAGTATATCACCGGAGTATATAAGGTTCGGGTTTTCTATATAATTCTTTTTTGCTATTAGATTAATTTCACTGCTATACTTTTTTGCAATTTTCCATAGAGTATCACCTTTTTTTACATGGTGTACGGTTGTTCCGGAACCTATGGGCAACGTAATTTTACTGCCTATGATTAGATTATTCGGGTCAACCTTTGGATTTATTGATGAAATATCATTAATCGAGCAATTAAATCTTAAGCTCAGAAGATAGAATGTATCTCCCTTTTTTATAGTATAATTTATTGAATTATTGTTGGTTTCTGCATTAGCACGTATTGTGAATGAGGTTGAGAAAAGAAAAAACATTGTAATAAAAATTGAAATCAAAGAAAAAAAGCTTATTTTCTTTAACACTATTAATTCCTCCTTTCTTTGTTGTTTATATAAAAATACAAATATTATTATTAGCAATACAGCTTAAAATATTTAGAGACCGTTGCCTAGAAAAAAATTCAATATAGATCTTTACAATTTATCAATAGAACGGAAAATCAAGCTGATGAAACTACAAAGATAAAATTGGTAAAGATAATAGTTTACAAGCTAGGTTGTTTATGCTAATATTTAAAATGGTTTTTCATTTATAAGTAAATTCAATATAACCGTATTGATAAAAAGTGATGTAATTATATGTGATGATAACGGTATAATTTAATAAAAGAGAAATTGGTGCATATGATATTTTATCAATAAAAAAGGTGGGAAATTGCTGTGAAAAATAGTGGCAGGTCAGATTTTTTAATAATTTTTGCAATCTTATTAGTTGTACTTATTTCTTGTTTCATATTTGCTATATATCAAGAAGTTAAAAAAATAGATGTAAAATATGAGGATTACCGTGAGGGATTAGAAGAAACAGACTATTCAAATGCCGTAC
>DAOOJC010000044.1:0-8599 GCA_035384905.1 Acetivibrio sp.
TTTCAATGGTTTGCTCACCAAACCTTTTTACGATCTTTTTTGCCGTTGCCGGGCCAACCCCCTTGATAAGTCCGGAAGAAAGGTATTTTTCGATGGCCTCGGTAGTCTTGGGAAGCATCTTTTCGTACATCTCAACCTTAAACTGCTCACCATAATCGGGATGAGTAACCCACCTGCCGCAAATTTTCAGAACCTCACCGGCATTCACAAAGGGCATAAATCCCACTGCCGTAATGACATCCTTATCCTTTCTGATTTCACAAACCGTATATCCGTTAATCTCATTGGAGAATATTATCTCTTCTATAGTACCTTCTATTGTGATCAATACATCCACCTGATTCTTTATATAATTCAACTGTTATATATAAAGTATATATTATAAATGTGTTTTAGAAAAGAACAGGCTCTTAAACTTGCATCACAATATTTCTTCCATATTTTCTTCGCCCAAATAATAACAACCGGCTTATGTATTGTTTGCTTTTATGTCTTCTTTTTGTTTTGTAAATATGAATTTTATTATGGCATCTTTATCCGGCTCGCAAATCTCTGTAAATTCCAGTGCTAACTTATATTTGAATTCCTTCGGATTTGCCGTTTCGCTTTTTTGTGTAATTTCGCATACTCCACTGATTATTTTTTTAGGACTAATCCATAAATAAACCTCCACCGATTTATCCGGTTCGATTTCTTCGTTTACCGATAAACTTAAGCCCTTCGCACTAATACTTACTACTTTTGCAGGCTTAAATTCTTTTTCATCTGACAAATCCACCAGACCGTACTCTGCTTTCAAATTACAATCTACTCTTACTGAAGAAGTGTTTGTTATTTCGTTTGGTTTTGGAATGTTTATTCTGACTCGATGTAAAATTTCGCTCTCACTTTTAGATTTTGAAACTATCGCACCAATAATGAAGTTAACTCTTTCATATGCTGTTTTAAAAATAATTTTCACCTTTGTATCTACCGGCAATGGAATTGTATATTTATCAAATGTCGGTGCTACTATGCCTATATTATCTTCATCAAGCATCTCAACAATTTTAGTTTTATATGAAGGTCCTATTTTCTCGCCTTCCTCATTTATTACTTCCAACCCCACTTCCTCATTTATGTATTCCTCCAAATTTTTCATATCGTTAAATCACTTCCTTACATTAAGTTTTGTTATTTCCCGGTAATCACTTTAAAACCAGCTTATTTTTAACTACTCTTGCATTTATACCCGTTTGGTAACTGTCGAATTTATATGTATGTCTTCCAATCCTGATTGTCGTATCGGGATATACAGACTTCATACGGATAAAACCTTTATCCGAAACTTCAAGAAAAATTTTTGTACCTATTTCTGTTCCAACCCTATTAGCTTCTATGCCCTTCTCAGCCTTAATTTCTCCCAGCCTTAAATTTCCCGATATCATAACCTTCCCGCCAGCCTCTATTTTGGTGTTGAAACAGGTTTTGCCCGATATGACAACATTACCGATAGCTTTTATTTCCGAATTCATTGCACCATTTAAAAGAATATTACCGCTTACCCTCTTCTTTTCATCTATATAAAATGTGGTTTTAAGATACTCAGCCATTTCATAAATGTACTCTAAATTATAAATTTCACTGTAATTTCCTAAAAAGGGCTTGCATTTTTCTATCAACGTGTATAGCATACTGTCATCTATATCATAATTATCTTTCTTAAATTTATGTATTATATCATATATGGTAGTGGGCAGAGCTCTGTTTTTTTGTATTAAGCATATATCGTACGATTTCCGGCATACCCTTAATTCCTTGTGAATTAAGTTCACTAACCGATTCTTTTTTAATGTTATCAATAAGATTTTCTATTTCGGCAATAATCCTGTGTATTTCAGTATTAACCGCCTTCGATGCTATGGTATCATCTCCGGAAACCAATTGGCTGGTAACAACATTTCCCTTAACAACTATATCATTTCCTGAATACAAAGATGAAAAATTTACATCTCCAAATATAAATATGTTGTTATTTGCAATTACCTTCATCCCCTCATATACACTGCCCGTTATTTCCACATCTCCCTTAAATTTCACATTTCCTGTCTTCAAACTGACTTCTACTAATTGCAATTTTTCAGATATCTCATAAGTTATTACATTGCCTTTTTCCTTCTTTACAGGAGTACCAAATTTTCTGGCTCTTATCATACCGCTTTCTTCATCAAATTGTATGTCTCTGCTTGCTTCTATAATTATCTTCCGAGCTTCTTTCGGCTTTATAGTTTCACCTAACACTGATATTCCTTCCTCACCGGGATTCCCCCTGATTAAACGGGCAATTTTCTCTCCGGGTTTGACCGATTTATATTTGATAAGCTCTTTATGATCAATATTTTCATACTCATTAATGGCTTGTTCTTCAATATCTTCTAAAAAGAACTCCATATTATCATCTGTGGCATCTATCGGTGGTTTCCCTTCTGCTATGAGATACCTGCCTTTTTTATTTTCTTTATATGCCTTCCTGATTATATCTTCCTTCAACCCATAGACCACACCTTGCTGCCTTATTATGTCAATAAGTTGTTCTACCGAATAACCATCTTGAAAATCCTCTTCTTCCATCAACGATATATCAAGTTTGTTTACCGGATAGGAGTCCTTTAAAACCCTTTTTATTTTACGCGGTGGTTTAAAAGACATGTAAGCCTTCAATTTGTCCTCAGATATCTTGACATCTGCTTCCACTTCCGCCTCTTCATCGGTAGTCTTTATCTCTATATTGTCCTTTTCGGAAACCATAACAAGATGATTTGTTTCAATACCGTTTACAATCAGTTTGATGCCTTCACACGGGTTGCGCAAGGGCTGTATACCTTTTCCCACCGGATCTTTTACAAATAACTTTCCATCGATTATCCATGCATAGCCATCTTCGTTTTTTTCTGTTATTTCAGCAGCACTATTGTCAGACATAAGTAACACCTCGCTAATTATTGATTCATTTTAGTTTTTGTTACTGTATTGTTTTTTCTTATCTTTTTGCTAGTTTTAATATTCTAATAATATATCGAACCATTATTAATTTTTTTTAGTATATTTATGCTTTATTTTAGGTTATTTGTATTGAGTAAATAATGAACGGTTTCGTCAACTAATAGATTAATATATCTATGTATTTTTACCTGCATGTTCTATAACTGTGCCCTTATCATCGGCTTCTTCAAATGGTTTGAATAAAAATTCCTTTTCACTTCTTTTCAGTACCTCAAGGCACTCATAATCCCTTTCCAGCTTTCTTAGAATATCCAACGTATCGTCCTTGGAATCCATATCAAGTACAATGAGCTTCCCTCCCGGCATAAGCTTTCTTATGAAATCCCTGGGGAGAACATTTCTCAATACACCTTCAATGGACTCTCCTTGATTTTTTACTATGAGCACCAGCTTTACCATTGAGTTTTTATAGTCCCTGTTATGCCTCGCAGACAGTAATGATTCAAATATCAGTGTTATCAGGCCATAGGCTGCAAGAACACATACCAATACTTCCAAAGCAATTTGAAGCATAAAAAAAACACCCCCAACAACAGCCTATGAAATAGGCTATTAAACTGTTACAGGTGTTTTCTTCAAATATTAATCGTGCAGAGCACAAATGAAGAAAAAAATTCTATGAAATTAAATTTCGCAGTATTTTATTGCATTGCTGCGACTTTTTTCTTTATGTCCTCAACTCTGTCGGTCTTCTCCCATGGAAGATCCAGATCGTCTCTTCCAAAATGACCATAGGCTGCAGTTTGCTTGTAAATCGGTCTTCTCAAATTGAGGGTCTGGATTATTGCTGCAGGCCTTAAATCAAAAAGCTCTGTCACAATACTCTCAATCTTCTCGTCAGGAATACTACCGGTTCCAAAGGTATCTATCCTTACAGACACCGGCCTCGCGACACCTATTGCATAAGCCAGCTGAACCTCACATTTTTTTGCAAGCCCTGCTGCAACAATATTCTTTGCAACATATCGGGCAGCATATGCAGCGGAACGGTCAACCTTTGTAGGATCCTTACCGGAAAAAGCTCCGCCCCCGTGTCTGGCATACCCGCCGTATGTATCCACTATTATCTTCCTGCCGGTGAGTCCGGCGTCTCCCTGTGGTCCTCCAACAACAAACCTTCCTGTTGGATTTATGAAAAATTTTGTCTTTTCATCAATAAGATTTGCAGGTATAACCGGCCTTATTACATGCTCCATGATATCCTTCTCAATGGTTTCATGGTCTACATCGGCACCATGCTGTGTGGAAATGACCACCGTGTCAATCCTTACCGGCGTATCCCCGTCATACTCAACAGTAACTTGGGACTTCCCGTCGGGACGAAGGTATTCTACGGTTCCCTTCTTTCTTACATCGGTCAACCTTCTCGTCAGCTTATGAGCCAATGAAATAGGCATTGGCATCAACTCAGGGGTTTCATCACATGCAAAGCCGAACATCATCCCCTGGTCTCCAGCCCCAATAGCCTCAATCTGGGCATCCGTCATCTCCCCGGTTTTAGCTTCAAGTGCTTTGTCCACACCCATTGCTATATCGGGGGACTGCTCATCTATAGAAGTCAAAACCGCACAGGTATCACAATCAAAACCATACTTTGCCCTGTCATATCCTATTTCCCTGATGGTCTTTCTAACAACCTTGGGTATATCAACATAACACTTTGTCGTTATCTCACCGGTTACCAATACCAGACCTGTAGTAACAGAGGTTTCACATGCTACTCTTGCCATGGGATCCTCTGAGTAAATCGCATCCAAAATCGCATCAGATATCTGATCACATATCTTGTCGGGATGTCCCTCGGTAACAGATTCTGACGTAAATAATTTTTTTGTCATTATTGTTTCCTCCTTAATTTATTCTGTCAGTAAACCGCCTTGACCACATAATCCATGATGAGGTTCAAAAACGTAGAATTTCGTCTTTTGCTGGCCATTTCACTCCGTGAAATCCCACTAACAAAAAATCCTCTTATGTAACAAAGAGGACCTCATTAATCCTCATCTTCCAGGTCTATTAACCTGTAGGAATTGGCACCGATACAATTAAGCCGGTTGCCGGGTTTCATAGGGCCCATTCCCTCCACCTCTCTTGATAAGGCTTTCACTGTATTATATTGTCATACAATAATGTATCATATACATAAAATTTAGTCAATAAATAAAGAATAAATGACCAAAAAGCAATGGGGGCTCAATGCCCCCAGAGTTTTTGTCCGCTTCAATTATATGCACCCCAAAAACAGATTACATCACGCATTTGCATATAGTTCTTCAAACTCATGCCCTTCAATCTTTTCCTTCTCAATCAATACATTTGCTACGGTATGGAGCTTGTTTATATTCTCGTTTAATATATTTTTAATCTTCTGATAACAAGTATCTATTATATGCTTAACCTCGCGGTCTATTTGAGCAGCTACCTCTTCACTGTAATTTCTGGTCTGGGCAAAATCCCTTCCGATAAATACTTCGTCATTCTCATTGCCGAATATGAGGTTGCCCAGCTTATCGCTCATACCATACTTAGTTATCATGCTTCTCGCTATGCTGTTAGCCTGCTTTAGGTCAGAGTATGCACCGGTGCTGATTTCTCCGAGCACAATTTCTTCCGCAGCCCTTCCTCCAAGAGAAACAACGATTTTTTCAAGAAGATGGGACTTGGTATGATAGTTTTTATCCTCATCCGGTTTGTGGGCAGTAAAGCCTCCCGCCATACCTGAAGGTATAATAGATATCCTGTCTACCTTGTCGGTGGTGGATACGGCTTTTACAGCGATAGCGTGACCGGCTTCATGATATGCCGTAAGCCTTTTCTCTTTATCGCTCATAACCCTGCTCTTCTTCTCCGGACCCATAACAACCTTGAACACTGCTTCCTTTATTTCCGACATTGTTATCATTGTCTTATTGTTCCTTGCAGCAAGCAGTGCCGCTTCATTAAGAAGATTTTCAAGGTCTGCTCCTGTAAATCCGGGAGTACTCTTTGCCAGTTCATCCAGCTTTACATCTTCCGCCAAGGGCTTGCCCTTCGCATGAACCTTTAATATTTCTTCCCTTCCCTTTATGTCCGGTAAACCGACAACAACCCTTCTGTCAAACCTTCCGGGTCTTAACAGAGCCGGGTCAAGAATATCCGGCCTGTTGGTTGCAGCAAGGATTATTACTCCCTCGTTGACACCAAAGCCGTCCATTTCAACCAGCAACTGATTAAGGGTCTGCTCCCGTTCATCATGACCGCCTCCGAGACCTGCTCCTCTGTGTCTTCCCACCGCATCAATCTCGTCTATAAAGATAATACAGGGTGCATTCTTTTTTGCCTGGTCAAAAAGGTCTCTAACCCTTGAAGCACCGACTCCGACAAACATCTCCACAAAATCGGAACCGCTTATGCTGAAAAACGGAACACCGGCTTCTCCCGATACCGCCTTTGCCAGCAAGGTTTTACCCGTACCGGGAGGACCCACCAGAAGTACTCCTTTCGGTATCCTTGCTCCCAATTCCAAGAATTTCTTCGAGTGCTTTAAAAATTCAACGATTTCCTTCAATTCCTCTTTTTCTTCATCTGCCCCTGCAACATCGTTAAAAGTTACCTTCTTCTTGTCATCGATGGTCATTTTTGCCCTGCTCTTACCAAAGGACATTACCCTGTTTCCGCCGCCTCCCTGGGACTGCTGCAGGAAGAATACCCAGAACAGCACAAAAATCAATATGACTGCCAGAGTGGGTATAATCGAAAGCCACCATGGCGGTGTTGGAGGCGGTGCAGAATCCACTATCAAACTTTCCTCTACAATAAAACTGTTAATCTCATTCATAAAAGTCGGAGTGTCCGGTATATAGACATACTGTTCCTTCACCTGTTTGTCTTTGTACTTTACCGTGGCTTTATCTCCCTCAAGTACAACTTCCTGAACCTTTCCATCATATATATCCCTTATAAGGTCGGAGTACTTTCCTTTTTTCGGATCCGGACCGATTCTTATTACAACCAAAAAAGCTAATAGCATAACAAACAATACTATATAGAAGCTTATGTTCCTAAAATATTTCAAATAGCTTCCCTCCTTAATTAATACACTGATAGTACACTGAAATCTATTTTTGATTCGATTTGTTCTTAAATATTTATTACATTATATTAACATAACGATGTATAAAACACAAGAAACCTTTAGTAATTAAAAAGTTAATAAATTGTTAACTTTCCGTACCGTCTTTATAAACCCACGGTTTCAATACGCAAACATCGGCAAGGTTTCGGTATTTGCCGCCATAATCCAGCCCATACCCTACCACAAACTTATCCGGTATCGTTATTCCCCGGTATTCAATTTCTATTTCAACTTTTCTTCTTGATGGCTTATCCAGGGCAGTACATATTTTTACGTCTTTAGGTTTCCGGGCTTTGAACAAATCCTTCAAATAATGAAGAGTAAGCCCCGTATCCACCAAATCTTCAACAATCAGTACGTGTTTGCCTGTCACATCAATATCGGTATCCTTAATTATTCTGACAACCCCGGATGATTTTGTGGAATTGCCATAGCTTGACACCGATATAAAATCTATCTCAATAGGTATGGTTATTTCCCTGATGAGGTCCGAAAAAAATACCACTCCTCCTTTTAACACACCGATGAGGACAAGTTCCCTACCCTCATAATCCGAAGATATCCGCTTTCCCAATTCCCTTGCATTGTTTTTAAGTTCCTCTCTGCCAATCAGTATCTCTTCAATTTCCTCTTTCATTTCTTCCTCCCAATTAACATTGATTTTAAGTACCGTTGCCTTGCAGCCATTTATAAATTCATTCTCTTGATTCTATCACAACCTGTTTTATAATACGCAGGATTAATTATCCGTGTTTGTCTCCCGCTTAAAATATAACTTCAATATGGTTTTAGTATTTTCAGTTACTTTAAATTTATCACTTATTCTATAACCTATTATCCATACAATTTCTTTATCCTTTGAAATAAGCGGTATCTGATCCCTGAGATGTCTTTGAACCTTGCTGTCTATAAAAAACTCCTTGAGCTTTTTTGTTCCGGTTGACCCTAGCGGTTTAAAAACATCACCATCTCTGCGGTACCTTATATTAATACCATCTTTTAGCCTGTCATAATCGAAAAATTGAACCAAGCTATCGCCTTTTGTTTTTATATAGTCTTTAACGCCCTCGGGCACATCAATAACTATAGCTTCGACAGAGCTGTTTATCTCATCAATACAGGTGATCCCCGGTATGACAACCCTTTTTTCAAAATCCCGGACACAGCACTCCTTCTCACACAAATATATTTTTAGCGTTTCGTAGGATTTTAAAGCCCTTAATCCTCCGGGAAGATGCAGCATAGCCCCTGTCCTTCCGTTTTCAATGAGATCCGCTACACTGTCCACATGTACGTTTTCAATTCCCCTCAAATTCCCTCTGATTTCTTTTATTAAATTGCGGACAACCCTGCGAACCACAGCTATATGATACCCTCTTATTTCTTTTATGTTCAAGGTTGCCTCGTTATTTTTTATTTCAATATTTATTTCATTATATACTT
>DAOOJC010000045.1:0-8364 GCA_035384905.1 Acetivibrio sp.
AAGAATAATAATGTTCGACAACGACATTGCAAAGGATTTCGGAACCCACTTAAACAAGCTTCTGGATCAGGGAGTAAAAGGATTGATAATTGATTTGAGAGATAATCCGGGCGGCGATTATGACCAAGTTGCAGCAATTGCAGACAGGTTGTTGCCGGAGGGTTTGATTGTATATACTGAAGACCGTATCGGTAATAGAGCAGAAAAGAAATCGGATTCAACGGAATTAAACATTCCGCTGAGTATTTTGGTTAACGGTAACAGTGCCAGTGCTTCCGAGGTGCTGTCCGGTGCAGTTAAGGATTACGGTAAAGGCAAATTAATCGGTACAAAGACCTTTGGAAAAGGCTTGGTTCAGGCGGTAATAAATCTTGAGGATGGAGCAGGCATAAAGGTGACTATAGCAAGGTATTTTACTCCCTCCGGAGTGTGCATACACGAAAAAGGTATTGAACCAGATATAGTAGTCGAACTGGATGAGAAGTATGAATACTATCCTGTATCCCAGGTGCCGCGGGAAGATGACGTACAGCTGAAGAAGGCAATTGAAGTAATAAAGGAGCAATTGGGAGAAAATTGACATTAAAATAATATTTTTGCTCAAAATATGTATACCCCTATGTGGTTTTGTACATAATAACCACAGGAGGTGGGACGAAGTGGAAAACTTAGATGAAAAAATTAAGACTGAGATAATTACCGAGCTCGGATTGTTTGACAAGGTAAAGAAGCATGGATGGAAGAGTTTAACTGCCAAAGAGACAGGACGGATCGGAGGTCTTATTACCAAGAGGAAGAAACTGATGCAGATGGAAAAGCAGGATCGAGTTGCCGGACAAAACCTATGACATAATAGTGATTCAGTACATTGCAATAGTCCTCAAACATATTAGATAATAGCTTTTTGTTGTGTTGACATAAAACAAAATGCTTGGATTTACAAAACATCCGGATATTCCGTGGAGAGTATCCGGATGTTTTTTTACAACCCTGAAACTAGTTTAATATGGAATTGCATCATGAAATATGGTAATATACTTATATAAAAAAAGAAAAGTAATTTTCGGTGTTTGTGGGGATTAAATGGATAAGGGTACAATTAACTGGGGAATAATGGGCTGCGGTAGTATTGCAAGGGAATTTGCACATGCACTGAAAGCTGTTCCGGGTGCCAACTTAATAGCTGCAGCTTCAAAATCGGGGAAATCAAGGGGATTCGCAGAGGAGTTTGATTTACCGTACTATTATGACAATTATGATGATTTTGTAAAAAATGAAAAGGTCGATGTGGTGTATATTGCTACGACTCATAATTTTCACTATGAAAATGTTATGCTGTGTCTGAATAATGATAAGCATGTACTTTGTGAAAAGCCTTTTGCATTAAACACAAAGCAGGCTTTGCGGCTTATTGAAACAGCCAGGGCTAAACGGCTGTTTTTAATGGAGGCCATGTGGACAAGATTTTCACCGGCCCTGTCCAGATTGGTAAGCATTGTAAATGACGGTTTGATAGGCGAAATAAAAATACTGAAGGGACAATTCTGTATCCATGTTCCTTTCGACCCCGGGCACAGGCTGTATAATCCTCACCTGGCAGGAGGAGCTCTTTTGGATTTGGGGATATATCCTATAGCCTTTGCATGTATGGTTCTAAAGAAGTATCCTGTTAAAATAACCGGGACCCTGAATATAGGGAAAACTGGTGTGGATGAAGAATCCCACTACCTCTTGAAATTTGATAAAGGTGAAACGGCGTTGCTTTCCTCCGCTTGTACTTTTTCTGCACCGATAAATTTTTCGATTTACGGTACCAAGGGGCATATTCTTGTACCGGATTTTTATTTTCCTTCACAGCTAATCATAAAGCTTAATGATAGGGATGAAGAACATATTGATGTTCCTTACGAAACCACCGGAAAGAATTATGAGGCGATGGAAGCTATGGATTGCCTTCGGCAGAATAAGACAGAGAGTGATAAACAGACATTTTATGATACAATAAAGATAATGGAAATCATGGACCATTTGAGGGGAAATGATTTGATATATCCCTGCGAATTGAATTGATATTTTGGCTGGAGACAGATTATCGCATGGATAAACAACGTTATTTAGAACCCAAATTATTATTTTACATATTTTTATTAACCATGAAAGAGGTGAGTATATGGAACGGTGGCAGCAATTTGAAATTGAAGCCTGTGAATACTTAAACAGTGTATTTAAAGATTTGCCCTTTACTTTCAAATGTACTGGCGGATCCAATTCATTAGCCGAGGATATTATGGTCTATAAAGGAAAAGACCATATATTTTCCATTGAAGCAAAATTATCCCCGGCACAAGGCGGTCAGTTCTCTGTTATTCCGATAGAGTCCGACGGAAAGATTGAATATACTTATTCAAGGGATAACAAATTTTCTCTGGATGGTAATTCGGAAAGCATTATGAAACATATAAATCAAAATATCGGCAAGTATTCCCATGTTACTCAGAGGGGTATTGATATTGACGGTATACAGCCGGTATTAATAAATTGGGTCATTGGTCATTACAAGAAGAAGAGGTCCAAGTTTATCATAACTTCAAAAGGGATCGGCAGTTTTAAAGCAATTGTACCGACTGATGAGTTAAAGGATAATTTTTATGTCCATGCTTGCCTTCGAAGGAAGAGGAGCGGTCCGAGAAAGGTGCCGAATTACCAATACGAACTGGCTGAATCGTTGGTAAAAAGACATTTTGGAGGATTAGGGTTTGGAATAAAAGGATTCGAATACGATGGGAAGGGAATTTCATTGACACTGAACTCCGGTGCCAAATTATCAAAAGACCAGCGTTATTTGCCTGAAAATATGTATATTTCGTCCGACAAGTATGACAGAAACAGATTTACAATCAAAAAAAGAAGTTCAACCAATAACATTAATGTTGTGTTCAGTCTGGAATACAAATACAATACATCAACCGGACTTGAATTATTAAGAAATGAACTGTTAAAGTATAGTTAGCAGAGAATGGGATACAGGTTGTTTGCATTTTATAATCTTCTTTTATAAATTATGAATATATGAAAGGATAAGGTATATGCCAGTTTACTTGTAATGGATAAATGAACTCACACATTAATACCTGTAATTGCAAAACACATAAGGTGTTTAGTTCAACAGGTGTAGTGTGTCTTTTATTACCATTACAAGGAACGCATTAACCGTTAACAGCAATGCGGAAACTCTTGGAGGGTTTCCGTTTTCTTTTATATTTAGATTTCGCAATGTGACATCTTTCATAATCAAAAGAATTAATTCCACTTAAAAGAGTTAATAAAAAGGATACGGTATTGAAATTATGTTATATTAATTTTAAATTATCAAAACTTTTTTATTTTTTATGTGTATATATTAATAAATGCAGCTGAAGCTTATATGAAGGGCGGTTAACTTGTTGGAGGTTCCGGATAAGAAAATAATAAATCTATGCAAAAAGAATAATCGGGAAGGCTTTGAACTTCTGTTTAAAAAATATGAGAGGTACATATACAGCATTTGTTACAGCTATACCTATTCTCAGCAGGATGCCCTTGATCTGGTGCAGGAGATATTTTTGAGGATTTACAGGGGATTTGCAAAGGTTAATGATAAAAAACCTTTGTTCCCCTGGATAAAAAGAATTGCAGTGAACACCTGTATTAATTATAAAAGGGATAACAGGAACAGGGCATCGGAATTGTCGATTCATGCAACCATTGATGATGGCAAGGCAACTCTTGAGGATATGGTTTATGATAACGGACTTACCGAAAATGAGGTTATGTTTATGGATACCAAGAAGGTTTTGGAAGAATCTATCAGGGAACTTCCGAATGAAGTAAAAATGGCTGTTTTATTGCGGCACATCAAAGGACTTAGCTATAATGAGATCTCTGAGCTTATGGAATGCCCTGTAGGGACTGTTAAGACATACATTTACCGGGGCAGAAAACTCTTAAAGGACAGTCTAGTAAAAAAAGGCGTATGGGAGGTGTAGAGTATGGAATGCGGTTTAGGCAGCTATATGATACAGATGTATATAGAAGGAACAATTGATCCCCTTGAGAAAATTTTTGTTGAGGAACACCTTAAGGTTTGCAAAAATTGCAGGAAAGAGCTTACCCGTTTAAAGCTTCTTTACTTTGAGCTTGACAACCTTGATGAACCGTCGGAAGTTCCCGACGAATTGGAGCAAGTCAGGAATATGGTGCTCGATAGTATTTTTGATACCGGCAATAAATACGGTGTAAAGAAGTTTATTAAGCAGCAAAAGAAAGCCCTAAGTCTGGCTTCGGGTTTTGCGGATTTTATTCCCGGAAGAAGCATTGTTAAGAAGGGTATAAAGGCCACAGGTTCAACAATAGGAAGAGTGTCTTTGAAGAGTGCCAAATATGGGCTTAAATATGGATTAAAACTGATTCAGGAGAGGACATAGAGGATGAAGTTATTGTTGATTTTCGGATATGTAATAATGGCTTTGATTTTGTTACTGGTATTAATTATGGTTGTGCCGGTTGAGTTCAAAATCCATGGAGAGAAATTCGAAAAGACATTCTTAAGAGCCAGGGTGATATGGTTTAAAGGTTTATTGGGTTTTCACTTCAGATTGGCAGATACCGAAAAAATGCAAATGTACGTATCGGTTTTTGGATTAAAAAAGAAAATAGATGCCCATTTATTTAATAAATTCAAGGGTGACAAAGAGAAACCGGAAAGGAAGGAAAAGGATAAAAGGAAAAAATACTCCCGGAATTATATTGAATCGGATTTTCTGAGATGTGCCCTTATAAGTATTAAAAAGGTGCTTAGGCATATAAAACCCCGGAAATTTACAATCGAAGGCAGAGTGGGGTTTGAAGATCCTTATGTAACTGGTTTGGTTTGTGCTGTTTTAAATATGTTTTATTACGAGCTTAAAAAAGCAAACATCAATGTTAATACGGTGTTTGATGATGAAGTGTTAGAAGGCAGGTGTCTAATCCAGGGAAGAGTAGTATTGGCTTACATGGCGTATATAGCTTTAAGGCTGTACTTCTCGAGACCTGTTAGAATAAAGCAAGACCAAAAATTCGAGGAGGTAAAATCATATGTCAATTGATTCAAAATTTGATGTTAATGAAAATGTCAGTGTATTATTCGAAAAATTGGAGAAGTTCCTGACTTCCAAAACAGTAATAGGCGAGCCAATCAAAGTCGGAGAGGCTACTTTGATACCGTTTATTACTACAAGCTTTGGACTGGGATCAGGCGGAGGAGACGGTTATGATGCCAAAGGTGCTCACGGTATTGGAGGAGGATCGGGTATCGGAGCAAGAATATCACCTACGGCAGTACTTGTAATTAGAGGTGATGACATTGAAATGATTCCCATAAAGAAGTCGGCAGGTTTCGAAAAGCTTGTTGAGATGGTGCCGGAAATAGTTTCAAAAGTTAATTGCTGCAAAAAAGGTGATGGGATGAACAAAGAAGAGTAAGACGCGTGAAATAAAAGTGAATATAGTATTCCAAAAACTTCAAGTTGCTTCACAATGTTTCTTCCATATTTTCCTTCATTGTAAGTGAGATTTCACGAAGTGAAATGACCAAAAATCGAAAGGGCTCGATGCTCTTTCGATTTTTTCTTTTCAATGTACCCATGTTTTTTTGCTGCGTTGCAGATGCAAGCACGGTGTGTTATAATTAACTCGCTTTCTATGAAGTTTCTTTTTTAAAAAGCTGATTGCATTATTATGAAGCGAACTTTGTGGAGAACCTATTGGAGATACTGTACTTTATGCTTTTGGTGGGGTGGTTAATATATATTCCGGTTTTGCTTACGTATATGACAAGCTGATGTATGACGTCAACTACAAAGAGTGGGCGGATTATATCGAAAAGATTTTCGAAGTGAATAATCTAAGGCCGTCATTATTATTGGACCTTGG
This sequence comes from Acetivibrio sp., assembly GCA_035384905.1. Taxonomy (GTDB): domain Bacteria; phylum Bacillota; class Clostridia; order Acetivibrionales; family Acetivibrionaceae; genus Hungateiclostridium. Next base: position 5,953 of record DAOOJC010000045.1, read on the forward strand.
CTGCGGTACCGGCAGCTTTTGCCTTGAAATGGACAAAAGAGGCTATGATATGATTGGCATTGATTCATCAGAGGATATGTTAAGCTGTGCGAAGGATAAGTCTATTGACCGAGATATTCTTTATCTTAATCAGGACATGACCGGGTTTGAGTTGTATGGAACAGTGGATGCAATAGTTTGTCTTATGGACAGCATAAACTACCTGATTTATAAAAAAGATATAAAAAAGGTTTTCGGTCTTGTGAAGAATTATTTAAATCCCGGTGGATTGTTTATATTTGATATCAACACGCCTTATAAATTTGAGAATATTTTTAAAGATAATGTGTTTTATGATGTTTCCGAAGATGTTTCTTATATATGGCAAAACTCTTTTGACAGGAAAAAAAGACTGTGTGAGTTTGACCTGACTTTTTTTATAAAAGACGGACAATATTACAACAGGTATGATGAAATTCATTATGAGAGATGCTATGAGATAGAAGAATTAAAAAGCATGGTGATTGGAAGCGGGTTGGAATTATTGAATATTTATGACAGCTTGAGGCTGTGTTCACCGTCTAAAAAAAGTCAGAGGGTCTTTTTTGTTTGCAGAAAAGGAGGCAAATGATGTCGTTTTTTGAAGATGTGTATGAAGTAGTGAGAAAGATTCCCAAGGGGAAAGTTGCTACTTACGGACAAATTGCCAAAATTCTGGGATATCCGCGAAAGGCTAAAATAGTTGGATGGGCATTGCATAAAAATCCATATTATGGCGAAGTTCCTTGCCACAGAGTTGTAAACAGGAATGGAGAAATTAGTTCCGGGTTTGCTTTTGGAGGCGAACATGCACAACAAAAATTGCTTGAACAGGAGGGCATAATTTTTGATGAAAGCGGAAAAATAAACTTGAAAAAATATTTGTGGAACCCCTAGAAACTCCATTGTATTGGCGATGATGATAATTGGGGATGAAGATAATATATAATTATCGTAAAAATGTAAATATCAGATTGACAAGCAGTAAAGCAATGTGATAAACTAATATAGATTTAGTAAAAGCATCGAAGATATGCAAGCTAAGTTAAAGTATCAAGTTCAGGAGGAGTGCAGGATGGAAAAAGGAAGAGTAAAATGGTTTAATGCTGAAAAGGGTTTCGGTTTTATTGAGAGAGAAGGCGGAAACGACGTTTTTGTACATTTTTCAGCAATAAACATGGACGGCTATAAGACATTGGAAGAAGGTGCTGAAGTCCAATTTGAAGTTGTTGAAGGTGCAAAAGGACCTCAAGCTTCAAACGTGACAAAGGCCTAATTTAGTCTAAAAGATTTAACATAAAATGGCCACATGCCCCGGTATTTATATACCGGGGTTTTCAATATGGAGAATTATTATATGAAATGACCTATTTTATTCTTTTCACTTTGGTGAAATTTGTTTGTAAATGAAGCATTTATGAAGGTGGGAGTAATTGATGGAAGATTACATTGTCAGAGCTACGGCAGGGAATGGGACTATAAGGGCTATAGCAGCGGTTACGACGAATATGGTCAAGGAATCGCAAAATACACATGGCTTGTCTCCTTTAGCAACAGCGGCATTGGGCAGAACAATGACTGCAGCAGCAATCATGTCTACTATGCTAAAAGGAGAAGGGGATACTATCACGGTTCAAATAAAGGGAGATGGTCCTATAGGAGGGATTGTGGTTGTTTCCGATTCACAGGCCAATGTGAAGGGGTATGTCCATCATCCATTGGTTTATTTGCCTCTGAACAGCCAAGGCAAATTCGACGTTGCCGGTGCAGTTGGGAAAGGTTACCTCAACGTAATAAAGGACATGGGATTAAAAGAACCGTATATCGGATATGTTGATCTTGTTTCGGGTGAAATTGCTGAAGACATAACTTATTATTATGCATTTTCGGAACAGATTCCGACGGTTACTTCACTGGGGGTCTTGACCAATGCAAGCGAAATTGTGGCCAGTGCAGGCGGATTTATTCTTCAGTTGATGCCGGGGGCAGATGAAGAGACAATAGCATTTATTGAAAATAAAGTAAACTCCATACCTTCTGTTACCGGACTGTTGTCCGAAGGCAAATTGCCCGAGGATATATTAAACATACTTCTTTCGGAAAAGGATTTAAAAATAATCGATAAGAAGCCATGCAGGTACATGTGCAATTGTTCTAGAGATAGAATGGAGAGAAGCATTATCAGTCTGGGTAAGAAAGAAATATTGGACATAGTTAATACAGATCATGGGGCAGAACTGCAGTGCCATTTCTGCAATAAAAAGTATCGTTTTTCTGAGGAAGACTTGTTAAGCTTGATATAGATAAAGCCGGGAAATAGAATGAATTTCAAAAGAATCTTTGTATTATTGAGTATGAACAAGAATAATTGAGAGATTAAATAATAATTTTAAT
>DAOOJC010000046.1:0-8170 GCA_035384905.1 Acetivibrio sp.
ACGGTGGTGTGGGAGGTCGGTAAATAAAATAATTATTTACCTCCTACCCGATTAAATATGATGAACAATGTTAATTCAATGGTTTTACTTCTGCTTCAAAAACAAAGTTCTTATAAGCTTGCAGATTTCTACGACAGGAATAATAATAAATGCAATAGCAATAGCCATTAAGAAATTTCCGGCGGAAAGAGGAGTAAGCTCAAATATGTTGTTGATTCCCGGTATGTAAATAACAGCTATCGACAACACGAAGGACAGTACCATTGCACCCAGTAAAAACTTGTTATGGCTTTTTAATCTGAAAACCGATTTTGTCCTTGAACGCAGGTTCAAAGAATGGAACACCTCACAAGAGGATAGAGTTAAAAATGCCATTGTCATTCCCATTACCTGTGAATGTCTTCTGCCTGCAAAGAATGATATTACTGTCAGAATGGCAATTATAATGCCCTGATACAATATATCCAAACCCAATCCATTGGAGAAAACGCCTTCTTCTGCATTGCGGGGCGGTTTTCTCATAATATCCTCTTCGGCTTCCTCCATCCCAAGGGATATCGCGGGAAATGTGTCTGTTACAAGGTTAATCCACAGAATATGAATTGGTGAAAACAGGGTGAAGTTACTGAGGGTAGCTATAAACAGTGCCACAACTTCGCTTAAGTTTGACGACAGAAGAAATTGTATTGATTTGAGAATGTTATCATATATTCTTCGGCCTTCTTCAACGGCATAAACAATAGATGCAAAATTATCATCGGCAAGTACCATGTCCGATACATTTTTTGAAACATCTGTGCCGGTAATTCCCATACCCACACCTATATCTGCGGACTTAAGAGCAGGTGCATCGTTAACTCCGTCTCCGGTCATTGCAGTGATTTTACCGAGCTTTTTCCATGTGTTGACAATACGAACCTTGTGCTCAGGCTGTACACGGGCGTATACAAAGAAACTGTTTATCTTTTTTTCAAAATCGCTGTCCGATATTTCGGAAAGCTCTGCTCCTGTAATAGCCTGGCTTTCATCGGTTATAATCCCTAATTCCTTTGCAATGGCTACTGCGGTGTCTTTATGGTCGCCTGTAATCATGATTGGACGAATGCCTGCATTCCGGCATTTTTCAATAGCTGCTTTCACCTCAGGGCGTACAGGGTCAATCATGCCTGCCAGCCCTATGAATGTAAGGCCTTGCTCAAGACTGTCGGGAGAAATATCTGATGGAAGAGAATCTGTCTCTTTCATGGCTGAAGCCAGGACACGCAAGGCTTTATCCGCCATTTTCTTGTTTTCCCCAAGTATTTGGGAGCGGTGCTTGTCGGTTAGAGGGACAACTCCGTCCTCCGTATGTATATGGGTGCATTTTTTCAACAGCTCATCCGGTGCTCCCTTTGTATACTGAAGGTATTTTCCGTTTTGAATTTTATGGACTGTGGACATCATTTTTCTCATGGAGTCAAAAGGGGCTTCTGCAATACGGGGCATTTGAGCCTCCAATTCGTTTTTATCCAAGCCCATTTCAAAGGCATAACGAACCAGGGCACTTTCTGTTGGTTCTCCCACCACTTCACCCTTTTCCCCCGACAGGGAAGCATCATTGCACAGTGCCATTGATATGGCGAGCTTCTGCTTGTCGCCATAGGAGTCAACCACGGTCATTTTGTTTTGAGTCAGTGTACCGGTCTTATCGGAACAGATGATTTGAGTACATCCCAAGGTTTCAACTGCAGTAAGTCTCCGAATGATAGAATTCCGCTTTGACATTTTGGTTACACCGATAGAAAGCACAACGGTGACAACTGCCACTAATCCTTCGGGGATAGCTGCTACTGCGAGACTGATTGCCAATAAAAACGTATCGAAAACATGACCTCCTGAAAAACCACCGTTTTTTAATACACTGAAAACAAATATGAAAACACAAATTCCAAGAACCGCTATGCTAAGGACTTTGCTTAATCCGGCCAACTTTTTCTGAAGCGGAGTTTTCTCCTCGCCTGTGCTGGAAATAATATTTGCGATTTTCCCCATTTCTGTTTGCATTCCGGTACTGACTACAACACCTTCTCCGCGGCCGTATACGACATTCGTTCCCATATAAGCCATGTTGTGACGGTCGCCCAGAGGAACGTCCTTGTCCTTTGCAGCTATGACAGCAGCATTCTTTTCAGTGGGTACCGACTCACCTGTGAGTGAGGCTTCCTCGATTTTCAGGCTTGAAGCTTCAATCAGCCTCATGTCTGCCGGAACGGCATCCCCTGCTTCAAGAAGAACGATATCACCGGGTACAATTTCTTCCGATTTGATTTGAGCAACCCTACCGTTTCGCCGGACTTTTGAGTAAGGTGAGGCCATTTTCTGCAGTGCTTCGATGGCTTTTTCAGCCTTACCTTCCTGAACAACACCTAATATTGAGTTTAGAATAACCACTAACAGTATAATGACAGAATCGGCTATTTCCTTAACGGCACCGGATATAACGGCAGCTGCTATGAGAACAATAACCATGGGGTCTTTCAATTGTTCCAGAAATCTTGCAATAATTGATTTTTTTTTGCCCTCATCCAGTTTGTTTTTTCCGTATTTCTCCAGCCGCTCTTGGAATTGTTCCGAATCAATACCGCTTTTGGTGCTATTTTGTGACTTTAAAACTGCTTTAATTTCTTCAAAATAGTGTTTCATATGGTAAATCCCTTCCATTTTGTTTTGTTTTCAATATATTATATACTAAAAATGGTACGGGAATCAATGCTGTTTATAACACATTCCAAAATGAAATATACAAACCTAATTGATCTGAAATAGTGCAAAGAAGTGAGGATTTTGGAGTTGCTTCTGCTTTTTTATCAGGCAACATAAAACGTGGTGATGCAGACAGGAATAATTTGGAGTATAATTAAATATAGAGAGCATAAATTTAGAATCTCATAATGCCGTATTGAATTAAAACGTGAACTTATGCTGTGAATTTGTATTCCATAGTCTTTATTATATAATATGATTAATAAGCGACCTAAAATTGTTCTTCACTACGAACTTATGTAAGATAAGGGGTGAGATATACCAGTGGATTGGCGTTCTCAAAACACAAATCAGAAAAGAGAGCAAACTAAAAAAATAATTAGTGAATACCTTGATAAAATTAGCTTAGGGGACAGTGCGGTCAGGGAAGAATTTATTTTGAAGTTTAAGCCCTTTATATTGAAGCAGGTATTTAAGGCAACAGATAAGTTTGCGGAGCCTGAAAATAGTGAAGAGTATAGTGTCGCTCTTTTTGCATTCAATGAGGCTATAGATACATATGATGAAAAAAGACACCCCAACTTTTTAGTTTTCTGTGAGCAGGTTATTCGAAGAAGGCTAATAGATTATAAAAGAAAGAATAAGAAAAACAGTATGGTCTTTCCTTTTTCTTATTTTGAATCTGAGGATAACAGGCTGGAAAACACAATTCTTCAAACGGACACGGACGACGGAATTCAAAGGCTGGAGTTCTTGGAGGACATGGATCATTTTAAGGATGAGCTGGCTTGCTTTAATATATCTTTTAGAGATCTTGTTTTATGTACACCAAAGCACAGGGATTCGAGGGAGTCATTAATAAACGTAGCAAGAACCCTTGCGGGTAATGATGAGCTTTATGGGAAGCTTAAAAGGAAGAAAAAAATACCTACTATCGAGTTGCTAAAATTAACCAGCGTTAGTCGCAGAACCATAGAAAGAAACAAAAAATATATAATTGCAGTTAGCTTGATTTTGAGGAGTAATCTCGATATTTTTAAGGAATATGCTGAATGTTGCAAGGAGAGGAGGGCCGATATGCGATGATTACAGGAAAAGTAATTGATATGGACAAAAAAACTGCCGTTGTAATGACGGATGATTTTGCCTTTATTAATGTTAAGGTACGACCGGAGATGGCGGTGGGCTATAAATTTGAATTCGGTGAACTCGATATAGTTAAGTCAAAACCCCGATTAAAAGCCTATATTCCTATTGCTGCTTGCTTTGCCATTTTGTTATCTCTTGCTATAATGTTTATGCATGGAAGCATAGGCCCAAAAGGCATATATGCATTTTTGGCCGTTGATATAAACCCAAGTATTGAGTTTTCTATAGATTATAACAACCGGGTGGTTGGGGTCAGGAATTTGAACAAGGATGCACGGACAGTTACAGACAACCTTGAACTAGTGGGAAAGACAGTGGATGAGGCTTTAAGGGATGTGATTCAAAGGTCTAAAGAGTGTGGATTTATTGTGCCGGAAAGAGAAAACATAGTACTGGTGTCTGTTGCCCGCAATAAACAAGATCAAGGGAAATCAGACAATGAAAAGTTGAAGGGTAATATTGACAGGCTTACAGCTCACGTAAATGATGTTCTTTCGGCTTTAGATGACAGTAACATTGAAACAAAGGTTTTAAAAATTACAGATGAGCAAAGGGCAACATCCTTGGAAAAGGATATCTCCATGGGGAGGTATGTTATATACCTGAAAGCAATTGAACGAAACATGGACCTTACTATTGATAAAATGAGGGATGTTAATCTCAGCCAAATTTTAAAGTATATTAGCATTGGCTATGGGGAAGGAGATATCCCAGTTGCTTCACCTTCTGCGGCCCATACACCGTCTGGTGAACAGTCTCCTACACCGGATGAAACTTCAGCTCCTGTTTCTACTGCTACTTCGGTTCCTGCTGCAACTGAGGGCCTTGTTGATTCAACTCCTTCGCATGGACAACCTACACCAGTCCGTACAGCTACGTATGATGCAAAAGAGACTGGTACAATGTTGGTAAAAACACCTACTCCTAAAGCTGTTGCGACAGTGGCGGTGAAAACACCTACTCCTAAAGCTGCTGCGACAGTGGCGGTGAAAACACCTGCTCCTAAAGCCACTGCTACACCACCGGTGAAGACACCTACTCCTAAAGCCACTCCCCGAAAGACGTCTTCCGGTTCGGTATGGGTTGATAATTCCAATGCCAAAATCGATGAGATTCGTAAGAGGGATATAAAGATAACGGTTTTAGATACAAATAGAAGAGAGTTGGAAGGAGTTACAGTCGAAGTAAAACAGACCAGGCACGCATTTGCCTTTGGTACGGCACTTAGAAGAAGTGGCCTGGACAATCCTTCTTATGTCGAGTTCGTTAAGAAATACTTTAATTGGGCTGTGTTTGAAAATGAATCCAAATGGTATACCAACGAACCCACCATGGGAAATGTGACATATGAGGAAGCGGATTATATGTATGATTTTTGCCAGAGAAACGGAATTACGGTTAGAGGCCATTGTATTTTCTGGGAAGATCAAGGAAACCAGCCTTCGTGGTTGGGGTGGCTTGACCCGTTTTCGTTGCGTTTTGCTGTGGATAACAGGTTGAACAGTGTGGTAAGCCATTTCAAGGGTAAGTTTGTTCATTGGGATGTGAACAATGAAATGCTTCACGGCAGCTTCTTTAAAGACCGCCTTGGAGAATCTATCTGGCCGTATATGTTTAACAGGACAAGGGAAATTGACCCCAATGTAAAGATTTTCGTTAACAACAATGTAACCACTGTTAAGGAGATCGATGACTATTTGGCTCAGATAAACTGGCTTAAGTCACAGGGAGTGAAAATTGACGGTATCGGACTGCATGGTCATTTTGGTGAAAAAGTTGACCGGGATGTCGTAAAGGGCATGCTGGACAAACTGTCCTCCGCAAATATTCCGATATGGATTACCGAGTATGATTCCTGTACTTCCGACGAAAACAGACGGGCAGATAATCTCGAAAACCTCTACCGTACTGCTTTCAGCCATCCATCGGTCCAGGGAATCCTTATGTGGGGCTTCTGGGAAGGAGCTCATTGGAAAGGAAGAGATGCGGCAATAGTAAACTATGACTGGACATTGAATCAAGCCGGTAAAAGGTTTGAAGCACTAATGGAGGAATGGACAACAAAAGAATCGGGAAGAACGGATGAGACAGGAAGCTTTTATTTACGCGGATTCTACGGTGAGTATGAAATAACCTTGACTGTACCGGGAAAAGGAAAAACTGTGCGACGCTTAACCCTTAGCCCGGGAAAAGGTGCATTGCAGCAAACCTTTGTTATTGATTAAAAGATTGACGCGGGATTATGAAATGTGAAGATAAATATGTACCTGTTTCAATTCGTAATATTTCACTTTCCTATTTATAAATGCAGCCAATTGAGATTGTTAAAAAAAGAGGAGACATCGATGTCTCCTCTTTTTTAACGATTCTAAAGTCTATTGAAAATCTTTAAAGGAATCTATTTTTTTAAGTACATATCTTTTAATCAGTGTGAGATCGGTGGAATCTACTGATCCATCTTTGTTTACATCTGCATTGGTACGTGCTGTTTCTGACAGATCAAGTTTTTTAAGTAAAAATCTCTTCATCATTGTAACATCGGTGGAATCCACTGACTTATCATCATTTAAGTCTCCGTAGATAATGTCTGTAGAAGACATTGGAACGAATGTAAACCAGTCGAAATTAACAGGTCCGGTAAATACCAGATAGAGGTTTTTGACTCCCGTAACCTTGTTTGTTATGTTACATTGCTGCTCCTCATAAGAATCCCAATCTCCCGTGGATTGAACTGCCAGAGTACCTAAAAGGGTACCGGACGGGCTTCCTGCCCTTATCTGAATGTTTGTAGTTGTCTCTGCGGCAGATGCAACCATTGCTTTAAAGGAAAGGGCTCCATCCTTGCCAAAGTCCACGTTATTATATACTACATAGTCTCCGCTTTCAATATAGCCGATACCTTCGCCGCCTTTTCCATTACCGATTATTTCGATGGTTGAGGAATTAAGATCGCTGAAATTCTCTGCCTCCAATTTGGAATAGGCATCTCTTTGGGTATTGTCCGGTGTTCTGGTAGGAGTAGGTGTCGGTTTTGTGGTCGGTGTAGGGCTTGATGAATTGCCCAAATATTGTTTCAACCATACCATTGCTGGACGCTCAGTACCCGATGAGGTAATGAGATGTGTATTATCCTTCCAGGTCTGTCCCTGTATCCATCCCCACAGTGTTACACCTTTAACAGAGGGATACTCCCATAAAACAGGGAATTTTTCTTGATACCTCTGCAATTGCGTACTATCGTCGCCGGTGATATCAAGTTCGGATACGTATATCGGAAGTCCTGTTGCAGCTAACTTATCAAGGTTGCTCTTCATTGTGTTTACGGATACGGTATCTATATTGAAGCAATGGCATTGAATACCTATACCGTCTACCAAACCTCTTTCCTTGAGCAGGTTAATAATCTGTATGTATTGGTTTGTTGCATTGCCGTCATTTATTATTCCGTATTCATTAATAAGAAGTTTTCCGCTAAATCTCTTTCTTGCTTCTTCGAAGGACCAGATGACCCAATCCCAGCCCGTGGAACCGTCTCCTCCTATTGCATTTCTATATGAGGGTTTTGCATGCAAGGGCTCATTAACAACATCTACATACTCTGAATCTCCAAACTTTTCTGCAGCGGCATCAAACCACTCCAAAACTTCAGCTTTCTGCTCGGAAGCGGAAAGTCCGCTGACCCATCCCGGTTCCTGGCTTCCCCATACCAGTGTATGGAACTTGAAGGGGAACCCGTTGCTTTTCGCATAGTTATAAGCCATATTAGCCTGGGACCAGTTCATTACATCTCTGGAGGATTCAACAGAACCCCATTTGGTTGAATTCTCCGGTGTTACCTGATTCCAATACTGAGCGAAGTTTGAAGGAATATTGGATGCTATAATTTGTCCTAAAAACTTTTCACCGGTATCGGGATTTTGTGTAGGTCTTTGTGTTGATGCAGGTGTAGGGGTGGGGTTTGAACCACCGGAAGTAAAAGTGAACGAGTCCAAATTAACGGCTCCGCTAAATACCAGATAGAGATTTGCAACCCCTTTGATACTGTTGTTTAAACTGCAGGTATGTTCCTTATATTCATTCCAGCCACCTGTGGATTGAACTGCAAGGGTACCTAAAAGCGTACCGCTTGGGCTTCCGGCTCTTAACTGGATGTTAGTAGTTGTACTTGCTCCGGATGCGGCCACTGCTTTAAAGGAAGTGGCTCCGTTTCCAAAGTCCACATTGTTGTATACCACATAATCTCCGTTCTCGATATATCCGATACCGCTGCCGCCGCCAC
>DAOOJC010000047.1:0-8157 GCA_035384905.1 Acetivibrio sp.
TTTATCATCTTTAGAATATCTCTTTAACAGGGTTATGGCTGTATCCTTTGTTTCACTTCTTGTGATTATTACGTAGTTGTAGCTGTCGAAGGTATAAAACTCTATACTTGTCTCGCCCGTTTTTTCGTTCACATTAACCTGAACATAATCCACTATCCCATCATTTATTCGCATTATTCCGCTTCCTATATCTGCCAGATTGCTGGGGAATGTAATAGTGAATCTCCTTCCTTCAAACCCATAGCTTTCTTTATAGAGCTTCTTTAGGTTTTCTCCACCCTCGGTCAGCTTGGCCCCCTTTATAATAAAGTGTTTTCTGTCCATACTGTTACTGTACACTACGTTCTCTAAGGTAGACTCCAACAAATACACAATAAGTCCGCCATCAAATTCCTCTATATGGTACTGGATCGGCCCTGCTATATCGATTACAACCCTGGCTACATCCTGTTCGAACCGTGCATACCTTATAGAATCAATCAAACTGCTTTTAATCTCAATTGTTTTCTGATCTTTGTCCGCCTGTGCACCAGTAACATCAATTACGATACGATCGGGTTCGGAAAGTCTCCATGCATTATAGCTCTCATAGTTTTCTATGTTAAGAAAGACCTTGTTATAGCCCCCGTTGATTACATAATCTATACTTAACTCATTGCTTCCCCCTGCTTTTGGAGTCTTATTCGGTGTCTTCACACCAGTTCCATTAGGAGTGGGTGTTATTATTGGTGTTGCCGTCAACTTCGGTTTTTCCGTAGGAGTAGGAGTAGGAGTAGGAGTAGGGGTAGGAGTAAAAGGTATAAAGTCTCCAACATCCGTCATCTCCGAAATAATCAAAGTCATTTTCCCTTTATCTTCCTCAACCCTGTATTGGGATTTTCCGTTGAGCTGAACCGTGACCCTTGCAGAAGCCCCATCAACACCCACATACTTAATATGCTTAATCAAGCTGCTGTCCACAGAAATGGTCTTTTCTGCCAATGGCCCCATGGCATTGGGGATCTCTAAAATAATGCTGTTATTGCTCATGTTCTTTGAAATATTGTAATTTTCGTAGCTGTTGATGCTTAAAACAACTTCTTCCCGGCTCTCTTGCGGTACATATGCAACATAAAGGATAATATCATCCTTTTCAACCATGCCGCCATCACCCCTCGATGGCAGGGAAATCTCAGGATTTTCGGCTATGCGGTTGTTGGAAACATAAACCACAATGTAATCTCCCGATTTCATCACCTTATAATTTGAAATTCCTTTAAGGTCAACAACCACGCGTGCTGCATTACCCTCCTGGTTGGCACATCTTATTGCACTTACCAAAGAACTGTTTACATCTATTCTTTGAAGCTCTCCTTCTATACGGCTGTCGGGTATATCAACCACGATTCTTGGTGTTCCTTCTGTAATCATAAAAGAGTCAAAATTATCAATCTTATTTACCTTAATATGTACCTCTTCATGGTCTGTTTTTGATACATGCCTGGTATTTAAAAAATTCCCGTTGCTATCCCCGCCAGCCTTTCCAGGTTCATCCTGCTCACCTTTCTGCCCGTCCGTTTCGGTATCTGAGCTTTTAGGAAGAAGATTCAATACAATGCTTTCTTCGTCTTCTTTTACCAGATACTCCGGTTTTCCGACAACATCCATTACAACCCTTGCTGTAGACTCATCAAACTGTCCGCAGCGTATAGATTTTACCAGTTCATCCTCCACAGTAATACTGGGTGATACACTCGAAAGCTTGGTGTTTGGAAAATCTACAACAATTCTGTCCGGTTCGGACACTCTCATAATCTTATAATTCCGGCATGTGTCAAGATCTATTTTTACTTGGTGTGAGTTGTTTGCATTCGAGTATTTAACATCATTTATCTGAGCCACAACTGTTTTGTTGTCAATTGTGATTTCACCCTTTTCAGGATACCAACCAACCTCCATGTCAAGGCTCTCACCAACAAAACGCAAAGGCACAACGGTTCTGTCGTTTATTATTTTTGCCGGGACCTCCATTTTTACCTTTTCTCCGTTTACTGTTGCATATGTATCATTAATCTTGAGCACAATATCCTTTCCGTTATAGGAGACAGTAACTTTCTTTTCAGTTGCATCCCAAAAAACCTGTGCACCGAGCTTTTCAAAAATAGCCCTTACAGGAACGAGGGACCGCCCGTTAATTATTATTGGTGGAATATCCGATTTGATTTCCTCACCGTTAACCTTGAGGCTAAAAATATTTCCGGTATATTCGTGTACAGCACCGTCGTAAGTTAATAGCAGCTTTTGGGCAGCAACACCCGATGAATTGAAAATGAGTGAAAACGCCACAAGCAGAATGAACAGACCCCTTTTCATAAAAACACCTCTTGTAAATTTTTTCATTAGTAAAAATATAAAAGCCTAAATTTCGACTATATGCCCTAATTAATTATTCGACATAATTATGAAAATTCCTGTCATAGAAATGGTTGTAACGGCTATTTGTAATAGAACTGTAATAAAAAGCGGATGTTTTTGTTGCACAAAAATAAAAAAAGCCTTTAATCAGGCTTTTTTATTATATTTTTATAAAATTTTATACTTCATTAAAGTGTTATACCGACAGCATTTACTAAAAAGTTCAGTTTTTCACTGTTGAGATTCTTGTTTATATCAATACCGTCTATATCCAAAAGACCCACCGGGTATACCGGTATCTGCAATACCTGTTCCATGTAGTCGCTAAGCCCCTTTAACAAGGATCCTCCACCGATTACAAAAATCTTGCCGACCTTTACTCCATAACATCTTGCCTCATAGAAGGTAAGACACATATAAATCTGGTTAAGAAGCTTATCGACAACATCCTTGAGAGTCCTGTACACCTTTAAATGATCCTCATTGGTAGTATGAGGCGGCGGTACAGTAATGCCATACAACTTCTTAAGTCTTTCCGCTTCAATAATAGACTTCCGTGCAGTCTTTGAGATTGCCTCATCAAGATTGGTACTGCCGGTAAGTATTACCTTGTTAAACTCAAGTATCTTATTTCTTAAAATATTTATAATTGTGGTCTCAGAGCCAAAGTCAATAACAGCAAAAGCATCTTTGTTCAGTTGACTCTTATTTTGACCTATAAACCTGACGTTATCAATGCTGACCTTTATATCCCTGTTAAAGAACTTGGCGGTACTGTTTGCGGGTATATCCACGGATATAGGCTTTAATCCAAGCTCAAATAATACATCTATATAGCTGTTTATTATGCTCTTTCTAACAGCAGTAACGAATATTTTCATTTTTTCAACGCCGTTTTCCTTCAATTCCTGAAGAATCTTAAAGTCTATCTTGTGTTCTTCGGGATTAATGGGCATATTGGATCTGATTGCATCAGCAACAATATCGTTAATGTCTTTACCCTCCACCTTCTCGACCATAAATACACGAGAGATGATACTCGTACCAGACATAACAATTTTAGATTTTTTCACTTTCATTTTGTTTTCCCTAATTATCCTGCTTATTTCACTGGAAATAGCGTCAACATTTTTAATTACGCCATTCTTTATGCAGTTTATAGGGGTAGGTGCTATACCAAAGTTTTTTATGTAAACTTCATTGTTTCTGTTTACTGCAACCTCAACAACTTTGATATTTCTAAACCCTACATCAATACTTAGATAATTGTTTCTAACAAATGGTAACAACATACATCATTGACTCCCTTAACCCCAGAATTGAACCAAATTTTAATTATAAAATCTTTTCAATTATACATTAACACAATCTAGAAAAAAAATCAATATTTATGCTTAAAATATCCAATTAATAAATTCATAATAAGCAAAAAATAAATTATTTCTTCAAACGCAGCAAAAACATGATGATTGTAAGAATCAAACTAATAATCAAGCTAGTAGCCAGTGGGAAATAAAACGTAAAATTTCCTTTCTGTAAACTATGTCTCCAGGAATCCTTTCCAATCCCAGTTTTCCGCCTAAATAGAGCAACACACCCACCAGCAGTAAAACTGCCCCGAAAATAATTATCATTCTGCCAATAGTCTGAAATCCATACATATAATATCCCACCACCTTTATTACACTTCAGTGCAAAGAAAATTTCCCGTTTATTGAAATTTTCTTACATCATAAGTGTTTCAACGAGACACAAGATATCCTTTCTTTAATTTTTCGCTTCATTATAGGATATTATACATCCTCATTACTATTTCAGTATAATCCTTAAACTATAGCTTTACTCATACCTCAGCCCAAAATGCTCATAAGCAAGCTTTGTCGCCATCCTTCCCCTGGGCGTCTTGTTAATAAAACCTAGCTGCAAAAGGTACGGCTCGTATACATCCTCAATGGTTCCGGCTTCTTCTCCTATTGTGGCGGCAAGGGTTTCAAGCCCTACAGGACCGCCGGCAAACTTGTCGATAATACTCATAAGAAGATTTCTATCCACCGCGTCAAGTCCCATTTTGTCAACCTCCAGTGCATCAAGACCTATCCGGGCAATATCTTTCGTTATAAATCCATCGGACTTGACCTGTGCAAAATCTCTGACCCTTTTCAATATCCTGTTGGCAATCCTTGGCGTTCCCCTGGCACGCCGGGCAATTTCTTCTGCAGCCTGATCCTCAATACCGGCATTTAGAATCTGTGCAGACCTTTGCACTATAAGCTTTAATTCCTCAGTCGTATACATATCAAGCTTGTTGATTACCCCAAACCTGTCCCTTAAAGGGGAAGTCAAAAGTCCTGCCCTGGTAGTAGCCCCTATCAGGGTGAATTTGGGCAGATCCAGCCTTATTGAACGGGCACTGGGTCCCTTCCCGATGATTATATCAAGGGCATAATCCTCCATGGCAGGATACAATATCTCTTCCACACTCCTGTTCAGCCTGTGGATTTCATCAATAAAAAGGACGTCGAAATTCCCGAGGTTGGTCAATATTGCAGCCAGATCCCCCGGCTTTTCGATTGCCGGACCGGATGTAACTCGTATATTTACTCCAAGCTCGGATGCAATTATTCCGGCAAGCGTTGTCTTTCCCAATCCGGGTGGTCCGTAAAGAAGCACATGGTCCAAAGCCTCTTTTCTTTTTTTTGCAGCTTCGATAAATACCACCAGGTTCTCCTTAACCTTTGTCTGTCCTATGTACTCACTCAGTCTTCGGGGCCTCAGACTGAGTTCCTCTACATCCTCGTCCTTCAGTTTACAGTCAACAAGCCTGTCCTCCATATCAAAAACCTCCGAATATGTAAATAAATTGAATATTCAATTCCCTAACTTCTTACCAGCCTTTTAAGGGCATTTTTGATTATCACTTCAAGATCCATATCTTCCGTATAAACACTCATAACGGCTTTCCGGGCTTCAAGCGATGTATACCCCAGAATCATCAATGCACTTATCGCCTCCGATACCCTGGAGCCTTCGTTGCCTACATTTCCGTTATCCGTTTCAAGACCGTCTTTTGCAGTAAGCTGTTCTTTATTTATC
Organism: Acetivibrio sp.; assembly: GCA_035384905.1. GTDB lineage: Bacteria > Bacillota > Clostridia > Acetivibrionales > Acetivibrionaceae > Hungateiclostridium. The sequence goes on from DAOOJC010000047.1 coordinate 5,488, forward strand.
TTGTCCTTTAGCTCAAGTATTATTCTCTGAGCCGTTTTAGTTCCAATCCCCTGTGCTTTCGTCAATGCCTTTATATCATCGGTTATGACGGCCAGACTGAACCTTGAAGGGGTCATGGACGACAATACCGATATGGCCGCCTTTGGCCCAACTCCCGAAACACCGATTAAAAGCTCAAAAATCCCCAGTTCTTCTTCTGTGCCAAAGCCATAGAGGCTGATATTGTCCTCCCTCACATAAAGGTGAGTGTAAACCTTTACCTCGTCGCCCACCGAACCTATACTCTCAAGGGTGGAAAGTGCCGTAAACAACCTGTATCCAATCCCGTTCGCCTCAACAACAAGATAATCGTTATACTTATATGCCAACCTGCCCTTTAGATATGCAAACAATTCTTATATCCTCCACATTATATTCTGAAAATTTTATCGTCCAATGCATGCCATTTTATAAGAACTCCCATGGCAAACAGCAACCGCCAATGCATCAGCTACATCATCAGGTTTTGGAATTTCAGAAAGATTCAGAATCACCTTTATCATCTGCTGTATCTGAGCCTTCTCTGCCCTGCCGTAGCCAACTACAGCCTGCTTCACCTGAAGTGGGGTATACTCAAAAACATCAATACCGGATTGTGCAACGGCCAAAACCGCAACACCTCTGCCATGTCCTACATTAAGTGCAGTCTTTGTGTTTTTGTTGAAAAACAGTTCTTCTATTGCTATTGCCTCGGGCCTGAACTTCTTTATAATATCCGTCAAACCGTTGTAGAGAAGCAAAAGCCTTTTAGGAAGCTCCATTGAACTGTCGGTCGTAACCGCTCCATAATCAATGGGAGAAAACTTGTTCCCTTCATATTTTACTATACCGTATCCTGTAATTGCAAATCCGGGATCTATTCCCATGATAATCATTTATTTAATCAACTCCAAAAAAATTATGAATAATTATATATTTCGTTGCATATTTATACATTTTATTATATAATATATCTCATTATAATGAAAGCATCAACTTTGTACATACTATTATAAACCGCATCAAGCAAATAAAATTGATATTGTTGCTTAAATATTAAATTATATTCTAACACATTTGAGGAGGTATTTGTATGAGTCAAAAAGAAAAAGTAATTCTTGCCTATTCCGGAGGTCTGGATACATCAATAATTATTCCCTGGCTAAAGGAAAATTATGATTACGAGGTTATCGCAATGGCTGCTGACGTAGGTCAGGGAGAAGAGCTTGAACCCTTAAACGAAAAGGCAATTAAGACCGGTGCAAGCAAGATATATATAGAGGACTTGAAAGAGGTATTTGTTACCGACTATATATTCCCTACATTAAAGGCCGGTGCCGTATACGAAGGAAAGTACCTTTTGGGAACATCCTTTGCAAGACCGATTATAGCCAAAAGAATGGTGGAAATTGCCGAGAAGGAAGGTGCTACCGCCATCGCCCATGGTGCAACGGGAAAGGGAAACGACCAGGTTCGCTTTGAGCTTACCGTAAAAGCCTTAGCTCCGCACCTAAAGATCATTGCCCCATGGAGAATATGGAATATTAAATCAAGGGAAGACGCCATTGAATTCGCAGAGGCAAGAAACATCCCCATTCCCGTATCCAAAAAAGACAATTACAGCATGGACAGAAATCTCTGGCATTTGAGCCATGAGGGTTCAGACCTTGAGGATCCATGGAATGAGCCGCAATACGATAAAATATTAAAACTTATGGTTCCACCTGAAAAAGCACCGGATAAACCGACCTATGTTGATATATATTTTGACAAGGGTATTCCCAAGAAAGTAAACGGCAAGGAATGCAGCCCTGTTGAATTAATTGAGGTATTGAATAAAATCGGCGGTGAAAACGGTATCGGAATTGTGGACATGGTAGAAAACAGACTGGTAGGAATGAAGTCCAGAGGAGTTTATGAGACTCCGGGTGGAACTATTCTTTATGCTGCCCATAGGGAATTGGAGCTTCTCTGTCTCGACCGTGACACTCTCCATTACAAGGATATCGTATCTCAAAGGTTTGCCGAACTGGTTTATTACGGTCAATGGTTTACGCCTCTTCGTGAAGCCATATCCGCTTTTGTCGATGTCACCCAGCAGACAGTGACGGGTACTGTAAGGCTTAAGCTTTACAAGGGTAATGTAATGAGTGCGGGAGCAAAATCGGATTACTCTCTGTACAGTGAAGAGCTCTCAACCTTCGGTGAAGATGCGGTCTACAATCAAAAGGATGCGGAAGGATTTATCAATCTCTTCGGTCTTCCGTTAAAGGTCAATGCACTCATGAAAGAAAAGAATAAAGGCAAATAAGGTGATGAAATGAAGCTTTGGGGCGGTAGATTTGAAAAGAGTACTGACAAATCCGTGGATGATTTCAATTCATCCATAAGGTTTGACAGCCGCATGTATAAACAAGACATTCTAGGCAGCATTGCCCATGCTAAAATGCTCGGTAAATGCAATATAATTCCTGAAGAGGATTCGGTATTGATTCAGAATACCCTCAAGGAAATACTGAAAGACATTGAAGAAGGCAAAATTGAATTCGAAATCGATGCTGAAGACATCCATATGAATGTAGAAAAAATCCTCATATCAAGAATAGGTGATGTGGGTAAAAGGCTTCACACAGGAAGAAGCCGCAACGACCA
>DAOOJC010000048.1:0-7505 GCA_035384905.1 Acetivibrio sp.
GTGGAATGGGTTCGGTATCCCGGTTTAAAGGATAGCCCGTATCATGAACTGGCACAAAGAGACTTTCCTAAAGGAGCCGGAGGAATTCTGTCATTCGGTTTCAAAGGAACAACGGAGCAAAGGGAGGCTTTCTTGAACTCAGTGAAGCTTTTTCATTATCATGTCAATATTGGAGATGCCCGCAGCCTGATTGTAAATTCTCCGCAGACCACTCATAGTGAGCTGGAGCCGGATGAGAAGAAAATAGCCGATATTCCCGAAAACTTAATTCGCATATCGGCAGGGCTGGAAGATTCGGCGGATTTAATAGCGGATTTGGAGCAGGCGTTTAAAAAGGCTAATACATAATTTTGTAAAGGGGTGTGTTTTATCATGAAAGGTTTTAGAAAATTGATCGGTACAGTCGCTCTGTTTTCCGTTTTCATAAGCCTACTTTCAGGATGTGGTCCGAAGAATACAGGAGGGAGCCAGGGCAGCGGGAAAGCGGGAACATCTTCAACGGAATACAAATACGGAAAAATCGATATTCCCGGTAAAGACGGTTCACTTTGCGGTGCACCTATCTATATTGCATATGAAAAGGGCTTTTTCAAGGAGCAGGGCTTTGATGTCAATCTTATCTCTGCAGATACCGAAACCCGTAAAATAGGTTTGAACAACGGTACCATCCCGATTGTCAACGGAGATTTTCAGTTCTTTCCCTCTATTGAAAACGATGTGAAGGTAAAGGTGGTGGACGGCCTCCACTATGGATGCATAAAATTGATTGTTCCGAAGGATTCGCCGATTCAAGGGGTTCAAGACCTTAAGGGTAAAAAGATCAGCGTTGATGAAATAGGAGGTACTCCTCATCAGGTAGCATCCGTGTGGCTGGAGAAAAACGGAATTTCTGCAAAGCAGGAGGATGGGGAAGTTACATTCCTTCCTTTCTCCGATGGTAACCTGGCAGTGGAAGCCCTGAGAAAAGGGGATGTTGACGTGGCGGCACTGTGGGATCCCTTCGGCTCGGTTCAGGAAAAAACGGGGGATTACCGTGTAATTCTTGAAATTTCCAAGGATGAACCTTTTGCCGGAAAGTACTGCTGTTTCCTTTATGCCTCGGAAAAGCTGCTGGAGGAAAAACCTGAACAGGTTGCCGCATTGCTGCGTGCATATAGGTCAGCTCAAAACTGGATTTCGGAAAACCCGGAAGAAGCTGTCGACATTATAATAAGCGGTAAATATGCACAGATTGAAGACAGAGAATTAGCCATTAAGCTAATAAAGAGCTATCAATATCCTTCTTTCGCTGAGAGGGAAAAGAGTAAAACACAAGTTCGCGACAATGTTTTCTATTTTGCCGAGCAATTAAACCAAATAGGATATTTAAAGACCGATCCTGATACTTTTACAGATGATGCTTATACCGAGGTTGACATAAACCTGGGTTCATAACAATCGCTAGAGGTTGTTTCCGCCCGGTGATTAAAAGGATCCGGGCGGAAATAATAAACAACCCACAGGAGGTATTCTGCTATGTACAATTCATTAAAACTAAAAAGCCTAACATCCTCGGAATTAAAAGTGAAGCAAAAGTATGGGAAGCTAAAAACGGTTTCGGCCCAAAATTGGGGTGCTAATTTTGTACTGACATTAATAGGGTTTGCTGTAGCCATATCAGCCAATATTCTGGTAAAGCAAGTGGCAGATGTGGAAATCAAAACTTATATTGTTGCTGGAATTCCCTTCACATTTAATTTACTTTACCGATTGGTCTTAGGAGTAATTGTTTTGTTTTATGCCGGTATAGGAATATTTTCATATTTTGATCCTGTGAAAAGAGATAAATTTTCCCGACGGGCTCCCTTTCGTTTCGCAATGGGTCTGGTAATTACAGTATGGGATATATTAGGAACGAAACTTCTTTTATTACCTCAGCCGTTTTTCCCTGGACCTGCAAAAATTCTTGAATCCTTTTTGATTGAAGGCGGTTTTATTTTAGAAAATGCCCTTTACTCCATTAAACTTTTTCTGGTCGGATTTACTCTGGGGGTAGTGTTTGGGGTAGGTACGGGAATTTTAATAGGTTGGTTTCCAAAGGTATATTACTGGGTATATCCGGTATTAAAGATTACCGGCGTTATTCCTGCCGTAGCTTGGATGCCCTTTGCACTGACTCTTTTCCCGTCTCCGTTTACAGCAGCTGTTTTTCTTATTGTAATATGTGCATGGTTTTCCATTGCGGCTCTAACAGCCCAGGGCATACAATCGACCCCCAAAATTCAGTTTGAAGTGGCTCGCACCCTCGGAGCAAAAACACCGTTTTTAGTATTCCATGTTGCAGTGCCTCAGGCTATGCCCCAGATATTCACCGGTATTTCCAATGCCAATGGTTTTGCTTTTACAACTTTGGTGATGGCAGAGATGATGGGCCAGCCGGGAGGATTAGGCTACTACATAAACTTAAGTAAAGCGTGGTCTGCCTATTATAAGGTATTTGCCTCAATTCTTGTTATGGCCGTACTGTTCAGTCTAATTATGAAAATACTGGGGTTGATACAGGCGAATGTGCTCCGGTGGCAGAAAGGATGGGTTAAGGAATGAGCAAAAACTTATCGGTAATCAGTGATGTTATTTTACATATAGAAAATGTAAATTACACTTATTATGACGACACCGGAAGCCATGTTGAGGTGCTTCGGGATATCAATTTATCCGTACGCCGGGGAGAATTTCTTTCAATCATAGGCTCCTCCGGCTGCGGGAAGACGACGCTTTTGCGGCTTATAGCAGGTCTTGACAAGCCGGAAACAGGAACCCTGATTCTTAACGGAGAGCAAATCTTCGGGACGGATCCGCAGAGGGGCTATGTTTTTCAACATGGGGGGCTTTTTCAATGGCTGACTGTTGAGAAAAATATCGCAACCGGACTTAAGGCACGCCATGTATATAAGGAGAATAAAGACCGTGTGGCCCATTATATAGATCTGATCGGACTTAAGGGTTTTGAAAAATCTTACCCGCATCAGTTAAGCGGAGGTATGGCTCAGAGAGTTGCTATTGCTAGGGCTCTTATAAATAATCCGAAGGTATTGCTTCTTGATGAACCCATGAGTGCCCTTGATTCCTTTACCCGTTCAGATATTCAGGATAAATTGCTTGAACTTCATAAAGAAAATAAAACGACAATGATTTTGGTGACCCATGATGTGGACGAAGCAATCTATCTTTCCGACCGTATTGTGATTATGACTCCGCGTCCCGGAAAAATCAGTGAGATTATGCAGATTAATCTTCCGCATCCCCGCCATCGTGGAGGGACCGAATTTCTTTCCCTCCGCAGGAATATTTTAGAAAAATTACATCTGGCAAGTGCATTGCCGCAGCCGGAATATACTATATAGATTATGGAGGAGAGATAATATGAGCAAGGAAATAAGACAAATAGCTATTTATGGAAAGGGCGGTATTGGAAAATCTACTACGACGCAAAACCTTACCGCAGGACTTGCGGAAAGCGGCAAAAAAATTATGGTGGTAGGATGTGATCCGAAAGCCGATTCTACAAGACTTTTATTGGGTACTCTTGCACAGCGTACTGTTCTGGATACACTGCGTGAGACTGGGGAAGATGTGAAACTGGAAAATATTATGCGTACCGGATTTAGCGGAATAAAGTGTGTTGAGTCCGGAGGGCCAGAGCCCGGCGTTGGATGTGCCGGACGTGGGATTATTACCTCCATAGGTTTGCTGGAGCAGCTTGGTGCCTATGATGATGATCTGGACTATGTATTTTATGACGTACTGGGGGATGTTGTTTGCGGCGGATTCGCTATGCCGATTCGTGAAGGAAAGGCTAAAGAAATTTATATTGTGGCAAGCGGTGAGATGATGGCATTGTATGCTGCCAACAATATCGCAAAGGGAATTGCAAAGTTTGCTCAAAAGGGAGGAGTGAGACTTGGAGGCATAATATGCAACAGCCGTAATGTCGACCGTGAGATAGATCTTCTCCGTGTTTTTTCTTCCGAATTGGGAACTCAACTGATATATTTTGTTCCTAGAGACAATGTGGTACAGCGGGCTGAAATCAACAGAAAAACTGTTATCGAATATGAGCCGAATTCGCAGCAGGCCGACGAATATCGCAAGCTGGCAAAAGCGATAGATGAGAATACTCATTTTGCAATTCCAAAACCCATGTCTCAGGAACGTCTGGAGGAAATTTTGCTGGAATATGGGTTAATGGAATCCCTGAGGGATGATTATAGAATTTGATTGGAGCGGTCGGCAGTTTCTGTTGACCGCTTTACTTAGCTAAATTTCACGAACTGAAATGACCAAAAGTGATTGGAGCTCGATACCCTCAGAGCTTTTGTTGATTTTTAAGGATTAGTCTGAGACAATTCGGCTGCAGAAAATTCTAAAAACATGTGCAAATTATCCAAGCATCTGTGCAGATTTTTTCTTCAATGATATCTCCACTTCCATTATAATTATCATAGTAGATTAAAAGTTGAGAGGGGATAGTATGAAAAGACTAATTGCATATCTTATTATATGTGTGCTTATGGCTGTATCCTTTGTTGCTTGTTCTAAAACAAAACAGTCTGAGCCAGTAAAGACAATCAAACCGGGAGAGAAAATTCAAATTACTTCTTCTTCCTTAACCGATGATGGAAAATGGAAAACCGTTATCACATCATCCGATGGTGAAAACAAATCACCGCAATTGTCCTGGACCCCGGTAGAAAATGCCTCTTGTTATGCTATCTATATGATTGATACCTCTGCAAATAATTGGTGTCACTGGGTCGCTAAGGACATTGAGGTCACCGAGCTTGAATTGGGTGCGGAGCTTGAAAACAGCAGATACATTGGGCCTTATCCACCCAGCGGAGTTCATACATATGAGGTTATGGTCTTTGCCATAAAGGACTCTCCGGATTCTTACAAGGGACTGTTTGACAATGCAAATTCATCGGTTGATGATATTATTGCAGCACTGGATGTCTCCAAGGGAACAAACGGAAACATACTTGCATCCGGAATGTTAAGCGGAACCTATCAAACCGGTGATATAGTTGAATAGAAAGAACTACGGTATTCGCTAGGGGAGGTACCGCAGTATAATTTAAATGCTCTGGAAAAATAAGCGGCATCGGAATACCCTACTTTAAATGCAACCTCAAGTATCGGTATTTCGGTGTCTCTTAACAAGATGCTAGCCAACTGCATTCTCATTTGAGTAAAATACTTCATTACTGTTGTATTTAGTTCCCTTTGAAATTCTTTATTTATTTGATTTCGATTACACCCAAAAGTTTTTTCCAAATCTTCCAGCGTAATTTTCTTATCGATATTTTGATTAAGATACTGGACGATTCTGTGTATAATATTGCTTTTATTCTTGTCCACTATAATACTCATATTCTGCAATGACGCATTGGTACGTAATCCCTCTAAGAAAAACAGCAATTCAATAAAATGGGATCTGCTTCTGCAAGGCCAATAGCCATCCTTTTGATCTGTCAGTTCTTTGTTTATCTTGCTTAGCAATTGTTTTAAGCTAACGGCAGAAACGGCATCGAGTAAGATAAGCTGACGTTTGGAATTGTTAATATCGTAAAATGAGCTTAATAAGGTCATATCCTGGAACAGCGTTGTACCAGCCATATTTTGATAATAATCTGGATGGAACACGCTGTACTTTAATTGATCATTTAAAGCAATTGGTTGAAAAAAGAGGACCATTATTTTGCAGTTAGAGATATCGTCAAATTCTATGGTATCCCCATGATTCAAGCAAAGGACAGAGGGTGCGATGATAAATGCTGTTTGGTTATTATATGTTATGGTAGAATTGCCTTCAAGAAAAAGGATCAGCTTACAGGTCTGATCATCATTTAAATGAAGACATGCTTCTCGATTTTCAAATACTTTTAAGTACACAATACGGTTCCAGTCTTTATCATAGCTTCTTGTAAATAGCTCCATAAAGTCTCTGCCCCTCTTTCTTAATTGTTAACACCTTGGTTTAAAGAAAACTTTTCCGTTGAAGAAAAATTTATTTACCTTATAAATAATTATCCGAATTAGGTAAATCCAATGGAATTTAAGTTACCTAAATCTTATTTGTTTCATAACTTCAATGTTGCATTCATACTGCCGGTTTTATAACCCCCAAGATCCATCGTTACATAAGTAAATCCGAGAGCTTTAAGCCTTGAATAAACCAATTGCCGGACATCTTCTTGAACCAATTTTTCAAATTCAGAAGGAAGTAGCTCAATTCTTGCCATCATGCCATGTATGCGAACCCGAACCTGGCGAAAGCCTAGATCCAATAAAAGCTGTTCAGCCTGGTCCACCATGCTTAATTTTTCTTCTGTTATCGTTTCGCCATATACAAATCGAGAAGAAAGGCAGGCAAAGGATTGTTTACTCCATGTTGGAAGCCCCAATTCCTTTGACAATTGGCGTATTTCATCTTTGGTAAATTGCATTTCCCGTAGAGGACTTTTGACACCGAGCTCCTTGACCGCAATCAGCCCGGGTCGATAGTCACCGTCATCATCCAGATTAGAACCCTCAATCACGGCATTCATCCGGTTTTCCTTTGCAATGTCCCAAATTTTAGTAAAAAGCTCTCGCTTACATAGATAACAGCGATTTTTTGGGTTTTGGCGAAAGCCATCAATATCCAATTCTTCAGATTGGCAAATGATGTGTTTGATATTATTGTCCTCGCAGAACTTTGTTGCCTCTTTAAGTTCCCGCACCGGGAAAGTGCAGGAGGATGCTGTCACGGCAATTACGCTATCTCCAAGGGCATCGCATGCAGCTTTTAGAAGAAAGGTGGAATCAACCCCTCCGGAAAAAGCGACAGCAACACTGCCCAGCGATGCAATATAATCTTTTAGCAAGTTATATTTTTTATAAATCGTATCCATGGTAAGTAACCCCTTTATACTGACAGTATTGGTATCCAATAGTGTCATCTCAAATTTTATATCTGCACTGAAGCGGTGTCACAACGAGGCGAGGGACATACTTGCCGACCGAAAGGCTAATCGGTACCCGCCACTTATAGAGATGCGGGGATATTTACCGCCTCATTATAATATATGAATCACATAAATATAATATATGATTGAAAATACAGCATGTCAAGGCAATATCAGTTTTTGAGATTATTATATTGTTTTATTAAAGAATAATATGTATTAAAGAATAATATGAAATAAACATTGTGAAGTAAGTTGTAGAGTCTGTTAATACGACGTGGAAAGGAGGAGCATCCACTCTCACGAAGTGAGTTTTGCTCGACCCCACGAAGTATTTACAGGCTCTAAGCTTACGAAACTTAAGTTTCTGAAATGTTTTCACACAAAATATGCACTCTCAAACTTAAGAGTATATTAAATAAAATTAATATAAATATATAACACTACAGTGCACTGATGGTATCCACAATGGACATGTCACGAATTCGTTTTGAAGGCCCGCGAACCGCAAAAACAGAC
>DAOOJC010000048.1:7515-7986 GCA_035384905.1 Acetivibrio sp.
GAAAATTGATAATCTTCATAAGAAAGAAGATTTGCTTTTTTATTTTGGCTCCAAAATACTACCGGAATGCTATAGGCAAACATCCTTCCGTAAACCCTTTTGACTTTCGGGTATTCTTTAATTTGTTCAATAATGGTGCCGGGCAGTGAACAAGACTGATCGGGGCTTATAAAAGAAATATCCGGTGTCCATGGCCTTAACGGTTTTATAGCATGGTGCATGAAATCGAGTGTTACAGAAAAGCAAAGGAATAAAACAACACTTAAAGAGAAGGAGCCAACCATCAGTAAAAAATTCTTTTTGCCGGACATGGCATGATGAATGCCAACAGCGGTATCTATTTTAAAAATTGAGGTCTTTGCCGATGTGCGGATTGATTGGGTATAATTTATATTACCGGAAACTGCGGTCAAGGGTGAAACACGGGCTGCTCTTTTAGCAGGAGATCTGACTGCAAAAAGAACCGTAAGT
>DAOOJC010000049.1:0-7898 GCA_035384905.1 Acetivibrio sp.
CCCAGGAATATTGTTATTATGTTTATTAGTTCGTTTTGTGCGGTTTTACTTATTCTGTCGACAACTCCGCTTTCTTTAAAGAGGTTTCCGAGCATCAGCATTCCAATAAGAGGTGCTGCAGAGGGTAAAAACAAGCTAACGATAATGGTAACAACTATCGGAAATAAAATCTTTTCGAGCTTTGATACTGGTCTTAACTGTTCCATGACCACCTCGCGTTCCTTTTTGGTTGTAAGTAATTTCATAATAGGAGGCTGGATTAATGGAACCAGTGCCATGTAGGAGTATGCTGCGATAGCAATCGGTCCAAGTAGATGAGAAGCCAACTGGGTTGTTACGTATATTGCAGTGGGGCCGTCGGCACCTCCGATTATTCCTATGGATGCTGCTTCTCGACCTGTAAAGAAGCCTGTCAAAAGTGCACCTATAAGCGTAATAAAAATACCGATTTGGGCAGCAGCACCTAATAGCAGGCTTCTGGGATTTGCCAGAAGAGGTCCGAAGTCCGTCATGGCACCTATACCCAGAAAAATCAGAGGCGGATAAATCCCCAGCTTTACGCCGAGATATAAAAAGTCAAGCAATCCACCAGTATTCAATAGTTCTTGAAGGTTTATGTGACCGCTTTCGTTGATAAACAACTCAGGATGATACAAATTTGAAAAAGGTAAGTTTGTAAGCAACATACCGAAAGCTATAGGCAACAAAAGAAGCGGTTCATATTTTTTTGCGATTGCCAAATATATCAAAAAGCAGGCAATCAGAATCATCACATACTGCAAAGGATCTCCCTTTACAAATCCTGAGTCTGAAATAAGTCCTTTGATTGTGTTTACAAAATCTGAAAACATAAGGCTAATCTTCCTTTACTTTAAATTCTATTTTAATTTGTTATTGAAACTATTTGGTGTATATCCAACATACGGCTTATTTTATGTCAAAAACAAGAGAAAGCAGATAAAACTATTTTATGAAAGCTTGTTGGAAATATACTCCTTTCTTCCGATGACATTCCAGACCGGTGAAGTCTGTTGAATTCGTTTAAATGAAGTTACTCTTATTTTGATATCCGGTCTGTCTCCCATGCTAGCGAGTACTGCAGCCGTCAAAACAGCTACTAGAGTGTCATCGGATAAGTTGCTTTCTAATTTTTCTGCTTCCGCATTATTATTAGAAGAAATATCGATAAGTTTTTCGTCAGAATCCTTATTTGACGAATTTTTATCTTTGTTGGGAATAAGCACCGAAAACAGATAAATTATAGCACAGAGTATTATCAATGAGGCAAAAACAACTGTGACTCCGACAAAGGTAATACTTAACCCCTGCATTAGATTTGCACTCATATATACACCTCCCCCATATTATCGTTAGAAAAATTACTCACCTTGTTAAAGTTATCACAACAGCATAAGTTAGTCAATAGATACAATTACATAGTGATATATAAATCATATGTAAAGAAAAATGTGGAAGAAACTTAAGTTACACAAGTTTCTTACGCATTTTTCTTTTCTTAAATAATATACACCCGATACATAGGATTTTTATAGAAGAATTAATTATAGTATTCACAAAGCAATTATTCTGCTATAATATACAATAACGAAGACAAAACAACTCAAGATTGGTTATATTTCCATAATATATTCTACTTAATTATTAATTGGTTTATCGGGGGGAATAGGATATGAGGCAAGAGGACAGGATTTTTATTAATGAAATTAAGAATATGATTGAGTTTTTGATAAAGGAAAATGAAAAGCTTACGGATACTGTTAATGAATTGAAGGAGGAGCAAAAGAAGCTGCAGGAGGAGATTAAAATTCAGAACATAGTTCTGAACAGTCTGCCCATAAGGGTTGATATACTGAACTGATTATTCAACAACTGCAATGCATTGGTTCCATTAACAGCGTAAAAGTTGAGGTGATTGGGTGTTATGAATAGCAAAACCAGGGTGCTTGTCATTGATGATGATGTCAATATTTGCGAATTGATAAGGTTATATATGGAAAAGGAAGGCTTCGAAGTTTTAACTGTGTACAATGGAACGAAGGCACTTGACGGATTTAAGAACTTTACCCCAAACATAGTTATTCTTGATATTATGTTACCGGGAGCGGATGGATGGCAGGTTTGCCGTGAAATAAGGAAAATCAGCAATATTCCGATTATTATGCTTTCGGCAAAGGGTGAGACCTTTGACAAGGTACTGGGCCTGGAATTGGGAGCCGACGATTATATAGTAAAGCCCTTTGAACCGAAGGAACTGGTTGCCAGAGTGAAGGCTGTCCTAAGAAGATATGAGCACAAGGATATGGATGTTCAGGAAATAGTATACCCTAATCTTGTAATAAACAAGTCAAACTATACTATGAAAGTGAACGGCAAGGAGATGGAGTTTCCGCCAAAAGAGCTGGAACTTATGTTTTTTCTTGCATCAAATCCCAACAAGGTGTTTACCAGGGAACAGCTTTTGGAACAGGTCTGGGGATTTGATTTTTACGGAGATTCAAGGACTGTTGATGTTCACGTAAAAAGGCTTCGTGAGAAGATTAACAGTGAGGGTCAGAGTTGGCAGCTTAAAACTGTCTGGGGCGTTGGATACAAGTTTGAGGTGAAATAATGCTAAAGACAATATTTAGCAGGATTGTTGTTATATTTATTGCCATTCTGTTTGTGAGTACCACCATTACAGGAGCAATGCTTTATTTTTTTCTCGGTAATTTCGCTTCGGAGGAAAAGGTGAATCTTTTAAACCGCACTGGGGAAAGCATAACAGATATGCTGTCTGATTATGTTTCTTTTTATTACAGTTACTACGACAGCTCTTATTTCCCTTTTTTGCACAGTGCATATTGGAGCAACATGGAAAGCATTTTGAATGCCCACAGCAAAAACGCAAGTTCTCTTATATGGATTGTTTCAACTGACGGTCAAATCCGTATCATGGAAGGTAATCAGGGGATAGTAAATCAAATAATAGAAAAAAAGCTTAGGGACGAGGATGGAAATTTAAGATTACAGAACCCAAGCCAGTATATGGATGTGATGAGCGGAAACAAGTCTATGGTCAAGGAAATGGGCGATTTTTATGGTTTGTTTAAAGAAACTCATGTCTCATGGCTGACCATTGAAAAACCGTTTATATATGATGGAGAGGTTTTGGGAGCAGTTTATCTTCATACGCCTGTTCCGGAGGTTCAGAGGGCCAGAAGTAATGTGTTCAAGTTCTTTATGGTTGCAGTGGCAGTCTCAATAGTAATATCAATTATATTGGTCTATATTTTTTCATTAAGACTTTCAAGGCCTTTAAAGAAGATCAACAGTGCCGCAAAACATATTGCGAACGGAGAATTTAATGAGAGGCTCGATATCGATTCCGAGGATGAGATAGGGGAACTGGCAAGGAGTTTTAACAATATGGCCGGTGCCCTTCAGAACCTTGAAAACATGCGCAGGGGTTTTATTGCCAATGTGTCCCATGAGCTTAGGACGCCGATGACTTCAATACATGGGTTTATTGAGGGGATCCTGGATGGAACGGTACCTCCCGAAAAACAAAAAGAATACCTTACTATCGTCAGGGATGAGGTCAAAAGGCTAAACAGGCTTACCACCGATATTTTGGACCTTGCCAGAATAGAGGCGGGAGAGGTTAGCATAAAACCGATTGACTTTAACATTAATGAACTTATAAGAAGGTGCATAATAAAGCTTGAGAGCTTTATAACAGAAAAAGATATCAATATTGAGGCAAATTTTGAAGAAGAGGAAATGTACGCGAAAGCAGATATAGATTCAATTGAAAGAGTGGTTATAAACCTTTTGCACAATGCCATCAAATTTGTTCAACCGGGCGGAAAGATAACACTGTCTACGTCAAGGAGCAAGAACAAAATACTGGTATGTGTTGAGGATAACGGAATAGGAATAGACAGTAATGAAATTGACCTTATTTGGGAAAGATTTTATAAGTCAGATAAATCAAGAAGCAAGGAGAAAACCGGAACGGGTCTCGGACTTGCCATAGTAAGAAACATAATCAATGACCACCGGCAAAAGATATGGGTGGAGAGTCAGGTGGGAAAAGGAACCAGGTTCTATTTTACCTTGGATAGCGGAACCAACGGTGAAAACATATAATTCTTTTTATTATTAACAGTTTATTCATAAGTTTTTCAAATTCATTAAATATAATAAGTATAACAAAAGAAAATCGGTTGTTTCGTGAAAGGAGTGTTGAGTATGGAAGATAATAATTACAACGGCTTAAACAATTATGATGAAATAATTAATGAGCAAAAGGATAATGGTACAGTAGAACTAAACAACGATACCGGAACAAATAACACGGATAACAGCTATAGCTCAGATGTTTCATCCGGTATGGAAAACACTCAAAATTATGAAAATGCTTATGGAACTAAAAAGGAAAGTGAAACGGTAAACAAGGATTTATCGTCTTCACCGTATTATACCGAGAGCTGTAAAAAGCCTAAAAAGGAAAAGAAGGGTGTTTTGCTTCAGATGATAGTAGTTGCCCTGATGAGTTCTATTATTGGAGGTTCGGTGGTGGGAAGCTTCTTCATGTTCGGCATTCCCGCACTGAAATCCCCGGTACAATCAATTTTAGGCAATGGGGCAGTCACAGGAAACGACCCTGATGTAAGCAAAAATGAGTCGGACATTTACAGGAAAGTGGTTATTGAAAGTGCTGATTCTCCAGTGGTTGCAATTGCAGAGAAGGTAGGGCCTTCAGTGGTCGGTATCAGTGTCAAGTCAACATCAGTTAATGACTTCTGGTTCTTTTCACCAAGCGAGTCCGAAGAACAGGGTTCAGGCATAATAATCAGAAGTGATGGATATATCATGACAAACAACCATGTTATTGAAAAAGCTTTGAGCGGCACAACAAACAATCTGGTTCAGAATGCAAAAATCCAGGTAATATTGCCGAGCAACCCGGATAAACCCTATGATGCAACGGTAGTGGGAAGAGATACAAAAACAGACCTGGCGGTTTTAAAGATTGATGCCAGCAGTTTGCCGGCTGTTGAATTTGGAAATTCTGATGATGTAAAGGTAGGAGAACTGGCAGTTGCCATCGGTAATCCCGGCGGACTTGAGTACATGGGTTCGGTTACTGTTGGCGTAATAAGCGGACTCAACAGGACAATACCTATTACCGATGACAAGGAACTGAAACTGATTCAGACCGATGCCTCGATAAACCCGGGTAACAGCGGTGGTGCTCTTGTCAATGCCGAGGGGAAACTTATAGGGGTGAACACTGCAAAGATTGGCGGGATTGATTTTGAAGGCCTTGGATTTGCAATACCTGTGAACAAGGCAAAGGAGATAACCGACAGTCTTATTGAGTTCAAGTATGTTAAAGGAAGACCATCTTTAGGCATACAGGTTAATACCGGGTTTACTAAAGAAGTAGCTGACCGCTTCGGTATTCCGGAAGGCATACTCGTATACAAGGTTGAAATATTCAGTGCAGCTTACAAAGCCGATATTCAGGAGGACGATGTTATTACCGAGTTCAATGGTGTAAGGGTTAAAAACTATGATGAATTGGAAGAACAAAAGAGCAAATTCAAGCCCGGAGATACGGTTAAAATTAAAATTTATAGATACCATCAGGAAGGAAAGGGAGAGGAACTTACGGTAGATGTTGTTATGGACGAACAAAAATAAGATTTATAATTAAATAAGTTACTTTTAAAAACGGAGGGATATTTAAAAAATATCCCTCCGTTTAGGTTATTTAAGTTAAGAAAAATATGGAAGGAACATTATGAGGCTAGACATAGCCTTTTTTTATTATTTTTTATGCAGAGATTTATTAAAATATTATGAGGTTTTGCCGATATATAGATTAAGAATTGATATTTAATGATATTTAATATGTTTTGCGAAAAAATCATATTCCTATGTTAAGATTTTCACAAAACCTATATGTCAATGAACTTTGTTTTATCTGAAGTATATTACCTGTTGTGGAGGTAATTTATGCCGGAAAAATCCGTTATACCGATTATTAAACTCATATCAATATTTCTAATACTAATACTTTTGATTGTCCAATTCATAAGTGCCCCGAAGCTTATTACGGGTTTGGTTACTGTACTTGTTTTGCTGTATTTTATTACTGACTATTTGACGAGAACTTTTTCAGAACATAATAATACCAATGCATTGTCAGATCTGAATAAAAAAGCTATAAAGCTCGAAGAAGAATTGGAGTCCCTACATGAGGTGTCAAAAATAATCACATCTACTTTTGAGGTCAAGACCATTATTGAATATATATATAATGTATTGAAAAGGGTTACAGGTTGTGAATGGTGTCACGCTTATTTTATTGATAAAAAGTCGAAAATACCTGTAATAAACTACGTGTACGGTAATAAAAATTTTGCCGATATAGGCAATTTAGACTATACTAAATATGTTCATACACTTATTGATATTAATTTTAGTGACGATACGAAAATTGAAATTCTTTCTGACAAAAGCCTGGGCAAGATTGTTGCAATTTCATTAAATGTGTCGAATGATACAACGGGTGCAGTTTTTATTGCTAATCCAACTGAAGGTACGTTTTCGGCACCCAATTTTAATTTTCTTAAAAGTATTGCGTGTTATGCAGCCATAGGTATTAGAAATACAGAAATGTTTAACAATATTTATAGTCAAAAAGAGGAGATAGAAGCACTTTATGAACAGTCTGCCGCAAACAATGAGGAACTGAACAGTTATATCAAAGAGCTGGATGAAACAAAAGAGGAATTAAACAGAAAAAACGAGGAACTGACCAGGCTCTTTGATGAGATGCAATTGGGCTATTTACAGACGGTTATGTCACTGGCCAATTCAATTGAGGCAAAGGATCCCTACACCAGGGGACATTGTCAGAGGGTTATGGAAATATCATGCGAGTTGGCAAAGGCACTGAAACTCACCGATAAGGAGATTGAAGATCTAAGGTATGCCTCAATATTGCATGACATTGGAAAGATTGGTATATCAGCGAGTATTCTGAACAAGGAAGGCAAGCTTACCGATGAAGAATTCGATGAGATTAAGAAACATCCTGTAATTGCATATAATATACTAAAGGATGTAGAGTTTATAAAAAGCGGATTGAACGGTATATTGCAGCACCATGAAAGGTATGACGGAAGAGGTTATCCCCATGGAATCAAGGGGAAGGAAATTTGTATTTTTGCTAGGATAATGTGTGTAGCCGATGCTTTTGATGCCATGACCAGCGACAGACCATACAGAAAAGGCATGTCGATGGAGAATGCACTTAAGGAAATAGAGAGGTGTAAAGGAACTCAGTTTGACCCTGAAATTGCTGATTTGCTCATAGCAATGGCAAGCAGCGGCATTTATATCGGTTAACCGGTATAATGTTTTTATTGAGAAAAAAATAATACTGTATCGTGGAAATGTGTTTCCAAATCAGATATTTTGGGCATTATTATTTTAGTTAAGGTTACCATATAAAACTATTGAAAATATATCTTATGTATGTTAATTTAATTTAAACTGGATATGTAGTGCTATTTCACGGAGTGAAATAGCAAAAAGCGAAGGGGCTCGAAGCCCATGAGCTTTTGAAAAGAGTGCTATTTCACGGAGTGAAATAGCAAAAAGCGAAGGGGCTCGAAGCCCATGAGCTTTTGAAAAGAGTGCTATTTCACGGAGTGAAATAGCAAAAAGCGAAGGGGCTCGAAGCCCATGAGCTTTTGAAAAGAGTGCTATTTCACGGAGTGAAATAGCAAAAAGCGAAGGGGCTCGAAGCCCATGAGCTTTTGAAAAGAGTGCTATTTCACGGAGTGAAATAGCAAAAAGCGAAGGGGCTCGAAGCCCATGAG
>DAOOJC010000050.1:0-7891 GCA_035384905.1 Acetivibrio sp.
CCAAAAGGCTTGCTTGTGTTTTGGGTGAAGTTCTGTTTATCTCGTCGGCAAGGATTATCTGACTCATGACACTGCCGGGACGGTATTCGAAAGTACCTTCCTTTTGATTGTACATCGTAAAGCCTGTTATGTCTGAGGGAAGAATATCCGGAGTGAACTGTATTCTTTTAAACGAGGCATTGATGGATTTGGCAAGGGATGACACAATGCTGGTTTTACCTACTCCCGGTACGTCTTCAATAAGTGCATGGCCGTCACAGATTAAGCACATGAGTATAAGCTCAATAGCTTTTCTTTTTCCCACGATAACCTTTTCAATATTCGATACGATATTGTTTAAGGTTTCAATTGAATGGTTCATAAGTACTCCCCCTTATTTTTCAGTTTTAGGAAAACAAATCATATATCAAGAGTCTGTACTATACTTTTTAATGTATCGGACGATTTATGCAGTAAATTGAATTCTTCATCGCTTAACGGTACCCTGAGAATTTTGTCTATGCCGTTTTTGTTGACAATTGCAGGAACGCTCAGACAGATATCACTTATGTCATATTGCCCTTCCAAGAGACTGGACACCGTAAGAATAGAGTTTTCATTCCGCACAATGGCCTCAACGATTCTTCTGACTGCAAGGGCTACAGCATAATAAGTGGCACCTTTGTTGCTAATAATTTCATAGGCAGCATTTTTTACGCTTTCGTATATTTTTTGCCTTGAAATCTGTTTTTCGCATTTATGACAATCATTACAGAACTTGTCCATGGGAATTCCTGCGATGTTTGAAAGGCTCCATGCGGCAACTTCCGTATCTCCATGCTCACCTATTATATATGAATGAACGTTTCTTACGTCTACGCCCACATGTTCGCTTAAGAGATACCGGAATCTGGCAGTGTCCAATACCGTTCCCGAGCCAATAACTTTGTTTTTCGGGAAACCGGATATTTTGTAAGTAACATAGGTTAATATGTCTACAGGGTTGGTTACTACTAAAAGAATGCAATTATTATTGTATTTTATAATTTCTTTTACAATGTTTTTAAAAATTGCGGTATTCTTTTTTACAAGATCGATTCGTGTTTCTCCTTCTTTCTGATTAGCCCCCGCGGTTATAATTACTATATCCGATCCGGCACAATCCCTATAATCTCCGCGGTATATATTGACAGGTCTTACAAAGGGCATACCGTGGTTGAGATCCATGACTTCTCCATCAGCCTTTTTTTCGTTCATGTCAATGAGAACAATTTCGGAAATCAACCCGCTGAGCATTAATGTATAAGCAGTTGTAGAACCGACAAAACCGGTTCCGATAATTGTTATTTTCTTAATTATATTGTTTTCCATGTTAAAGACTCCTTTATTTCCATTTTCAACAGTTATATTATACCCCTCAACTGTATATAAGACAATATATGACGTGTAGAATAATGTGGCTATATCGGTTGGTTTATGTGAATGGCATATGAAATATTAATCATTAAATTACTTTTATTTTAATATCAATATTGATATAATAGGTTACAAAAAGTTTAAAATTAGGTGATGATATTATGGATGCAGAAATATTGGCAGTTGGAACAGAGCTTTTGATGGGGCAAATAACAAATACGAATGCCCAGTATATATCACAAAAGTTAAACAGTATCGGGGTCAATGTATATTATCACAGTGTGGTGGGAGATAATTTCAGGAGGCTTAAAGAAAGCCTTTTAAGGGTATTGGACAGATGCGATCTTGTTGTTATAACCGGCGGTCTCGGACCTACCCAGGATGACCTTACCAAAGAGGCTGTTTCGGATGTGCTTGAGAAAAAACTGGTTTTGCACGAGGAAAGCCTTAAAAGAATCAAGAATTATTTTAACAGAATAAAAAGGAATATGACCGACAATAATATCAAACAGGCTTATTTGCCTGAAGGATGTATAGTAATTGCAAACAATAACGGTACGGCTCCGGGATGTATTGTTGAGAGAGACGGCAAGATTGTCGTGATGCTTCCGGGACCTCCGAAGGAAATGAAGCCCATGTTGGATGATACTGTCATACCTTACCTGGATCAAAAATCCGGCTATAAAACCGTATCAAAATATTTAAGAGTGTTTGGAATCGGTGAATCACAGCTTGAAGACACCATAATGGATTTGGTTGACACACAGAAAGAGGTGACAATAGCTACATATGCAAAGGAGGGCCAGGTGACGGTAAGGCTTACATCGAAATCTAAAACCTATGAGGAAGCGATGATGAGTATAAGGCCTTTGGAAGAAGAGATTGCAAACAGGCTGAAAGACAAGCTGTACAGTACGGAAGATGAGGAACTGGAATATGTTGCATCAAAGCTGCTTATCGAAAACGGCATTACAGTTGCTGTAGCAGAGTCTTGTACGGGAGGAATGATTTCATCGAGGCTAACGGATGTACCCGGTATATCAAAGGTTTTTAACCGGGGAATCGTTTCTTACAGCAATGAGTCAAAGATGGAAAACCTCGGTGTTTCACCCGAAACACTAAAAAAATTTGGGGCCGTAAGCCGTGAGACTGCAGTTGAAATGGCTGAGGGTATAAGAAGAGTGGCACAAACGGATCTGGGCATCTCGGTTACAGGTATTGCCGGTCCTGACGGAGGTACTGACGAAAAACCTGTCGGTCTTGTCTATGTGGCTTTGTCGGATAAATCCGGGTGTGATTGCAAAGAACTGCGGCTTGCGGGAAGCAGGGATAAAATAAGGAATATGACGGTTCTGAACGTTTTCGATATGATAAGAAGATATGTTAGGGAGACGGTTAATAATAAATAAAAACTGACCGGGAGGATTTACAAATTGGGAAGCAATAAAAAGCTGACGGGTGCTGCACTTATTGTAATGTCATCCATAGTTGTAAGCAGAATAACCGGTTTTTTAAGGGAAATGCTTGTTCCGAACATGATTGGGGTAAACGAAGCAGGGGATGCTTATACCATTGCTTTCAGGATAACCGGTTTGATGTATGATATGCTTGTAGGGGGAGCAATTTCTGCTGCCCTTATTCCGATACTTTCGGGTTATATAGCAAAAAAAGATGAAGAAAACGGATGGAAAGCGGTGGGCACATTTGTAAATGCGGTTATTGTTGCCATGTCTGTGGTATGCTTATCAGGAATCATATTTGCACCACAGCTGGTCTCGCTGATTGCAGTGGGGTTTGATAGTGAAGCCCAAAAACAGCTTACCATAGATCTGACCCGAATACTCTTTCCGTCGGTGGGATTTTTAATGCTGGCAGGTCTTTCAAACGGGGTTTTAAATTCTTACCACAGGTTTGCGGCTGCGGCCTATGGCCCATCGATATACAATATAGGAAGTGCCTTAAGCATATTGTTATTCAGCAAAAGCAGATGGGGCGTAAGGGGTGTTGCCTTCGGAGTAATGGGGAGTGCAATAATCTACTTTTTATTTCAATTATCCTTTGCTTTCAGAAATCTTAGGTACTACAGGTTTAAATTTTATTTGAAGCATCCGGGCTTTTTTAGGTTATTAAGGCTTGCAATTCCTTCTTTGATTTCCTCGGCGGTGGTTCAGATCAATGCTGTCATAACCGGTACCTTTGCAACGCTTTTTGGCGTTGGAGGAGCGACAGCTCTTAACATTGCAGACCGGACATGGCAGATGCCATACGGTATTTTTGCCCAGGGGATGGGCATTGCCATGCTTCCTACATTGTCATCAAATATTGCAACGGGCAAGATTGATGAGTATAAAGATACTCTTATGAAGGGAATAAAAACCGTTCTCCTCTTGACTGTACCGTCGGGTGTTGGCTTTATTGTGCTAAGAGAGCCGATAATAAGAACGATATTCAAATTTACAAGCCTCTTTGACGAGGAAGCTGTTATGGTGGCGGGAAGTATTCTGATGTTTTTTTCCATAGCACTTTTAAGCCAGTCCATTGTTACTGTCGTGAACAGGGCTTTCTATGCAATAAATGACACCCTGACTCCTCTTTTGATTGGAGGAAGTACCATTATTATTAATATTGCATTAAGCGTTATATTTTATCAAACAACGGATTTGGGTGTTGCGGGTATGGCACTGGCATATTCTCTTGCGAGTGCATTAAATGCTTTTTTACTTCTGACCGTATTAAACAAAAAAATGAAAGGTATATACCTTTTAAACCTTTTGAAGTTTTTGCTTAGGGTTGTTCCGGCTTCCATAATTATGGGAGGTGTACTTTTCTTAATTAATATTTTCATTGATATGGATACAGGTTCAAAGCTCATGCAGGTTTTAGGCTTAACCCTTGAAATAGCCGCGGGAGTACTGATTTATTTTACAGCTGTTCTTTTAATGAGGGTTGAAGAGGCAACCTATGTAAAGAACAGGTTTGTTTCGAAGATTAAGGGCTTTGTAGGAAAAAAAGCTTAGTATTTCAATGTCTTGTGACGGAAATTAAAATTTCTACCCAGATAATTCAAAAGTTGTTGACTATATGATTGCGTTATTGTATAATAAAAAAGAACGCATGTTCGATGTATAGGAGGATGAAAAAATGATTGAGAAGAAAAAAGCTCTGGAGATTGCATTGAGCCAGATTGAAAAACAGTTTGGAAAAGGTGCTGTAATGAAGCTGGGTGAGAACACCCACATGAATATTGAGACCATTCCCACAGGTGCATTGGGATTGGATATAGCACTTGGGGTTGGCGGAGTTCCAAGGGGAAGGGTAGTAGAAATATTCGGGCCTGAATCCTCAGGTAAGACAACAGTTGCTTTGCATATTATTGCCGAAGCTCAAAAAGCGGGTGGTGAAGCAGCATTTATAGATGCTGAGCATGCACTGGACCCTGTGTATGCAAAAAATCTTGGCGTTAATATAGATCTCCTTATTGTTTCCCAGCCTGATACAGGAGAGCAGGCTTTAGAGATTGCAGAGGCATTGGTTAGAAGCGGAGCTATTGATGTTATTGTAATTGACTCTGTTGCCGCATTGGTTCCGAAGGCTGAAATAGACGGTGAAATGGGTGATGCCCATGTGGGGCTTCAGGCAAGGCTAATGTCCCAAGCTCTTAGAAAGCTTTCCGGTGTCATTAACAAATCAAAGACAACTGCTATTTTCATAAACCAGCTGAGAGAAAAAGTCGGGGTAATGTTTGGAAACCCTGAAACCACTCCCGGAGGACGGGCACTGAAATTTTATGCATCGGTAAGGCTGGATGTCAGAAGGATTGAGTCCATCAAACAGGGAAATGAGGTTATTGGAAACAGGACAAGGGTTAAAGTTGTGAAGAACAAGGTTGCACCTCCTTTTAAAGAAGCGGAATTCGATATAATGTACGGTCAGGGAATTTCAAAAGAGGGGAATACCTTGGATGTTGCTGTTAATCTGGATATAATTAATAAGAGCGGGGCATGGTATTCCTATAACGATCAGAAGATTGGACAGGGAAGGGAGAACACAAAGCAATTCTTAAGGGACAACCCCGATATATTAAGGGAGATTGAGGGAAAGATCAGAGAAAATTATAACCAGGCATTTTTGATGAGTGTTGATGTACATTCGGATAATGATGATGAGCAATTGGATGATTAAGTCTATCTTGCGGTGTGATCTCAAAATTACCAATCGGAGCAAGAATATTTGGAAACTTGACGCTTCAACGAATTCGCAGGATTTTCATTGAGTAAATACCTAAGAAACTCTATACTGGAAGATAGGGGTGCAAGATACGCACCTCTTATTTTTATCATTATCTTATGAAGAGAAATGAGCAAAAAGCAGAGGACTCAATGTTCCTAAGTTTTCAATGCTATTTTATGGATGTTATTTTTGTAGTATAATAAAGATAGAAGGATAATATTAATAACTAATTATAAATTAAAAGTAAATTTTACAGGTGATTGATATGGTAATTACCTCAGTGGAGAAGAGTAAAAAGAATAAGGGTATGTTTTCTGTTTATGTTGATGACAGATATGCTTTTTCAATCCCGGAAGAAGACTATCTTCGCCTTTGCCTTTATGAAAAAAAAGAAATATCTGATGAGGAAATTGAGTTTATCCGGAAGAATGTTACATTTAAAAGTGCAAAGTCTCAGGCTGTTAAATACTTATCCTATAGGCTTATAACCGAGGCACAGCTTTTTGATAAGTTACAGGGCAAGGGTTTTGATGAGGATACTATTTTAGATGTTATAAGTGAACTCAAATCCATGGGTTATATAAATGATTTGATATATGCTCAAAAGTATGTTTATGAAAGAATTAAGCTAAAACCCAAATCCAAAAAGATGCTCAAAATGGAGCTTAAAAGTAAGGGTGTCTCAGAAGATATTGCTGACCAGGTATTAAATGAGATGGAGATTGATGAAGATATAGTAATTGACAGATTGATTAAAAAGAAATTTGGCAAGTATAATATAAAGGAGCCTCAAATAGAGAAAAAAATATACTACTTTTTGTTGCATAGGGGGTTCAGTATGGAAAACATAAGAACCGCATTAAACAGAATAACCAATTCGATTTGACAGTCTTATTACACTTCATTTAAAAGTGTCACAAGATAGATCGCCCACTGAAAGGCGAATCGGTATTTGCAGCTTATTGCAGGTGTGGAACATCTATTGCCTTATTATATGTAAACGTTGGGAATCGATGTTTTTTGCGGCTTTGCGAAGAAATAACATCTATTGCCTTGTTATATGTAAATCATATAAATTGGGTTAATCAGCGTGTTTAATTAAATATGAATACAGGAACTTTGTTGATAATATTCCAAAAAGAAGTTAAGAAGAGGAGCTTTAACTTATAAAAGGCAGGGCTCTTTTTTTATGTATTCACGATCAATTAATAAAGTTATTTGTATAGAAATATTATTACAATATCATAATTGTCACTTTACATATTTCTAAAAACATGATATATTATTATTTAGAGATAAAGCATGAATGAGATAATCCTTTGTCAGGAAGTGCTAATCATACTTAATATAAAATGAATTGCATAAGTTCTTATATTGAGGATTTAGTGCCGTTCATATAGTGTTGAATATTAGAATTTCAGGGGCATAATAGAAAATGGGGAGGGATGTTTCAACATTATCATATTTGTTTGTATTTGAGGGGGATGTGGGTATTTACAGGTAATTTAAGTAACAATGCGATTGTAATGATATTGAAGTCGAAGTTTGTATTTACATATTCATGCATTTTAATATTACTCAATATACCAATCTATTCAGTTTATTATTCTAAGATATAAAGTGTTCAACTTATCTGCTGGTATAGTGTTTTTGGAATTTCCATTCAAATAAAATCCTCCGAAACCATTAAACCATCGGGATTCTCGAATTTTTATTATGCGTAAGTAATTTGAGGATACACAGCTAGTTTTTATTTAAAGATTGCCATTTTTAAAATGCAATTGGCCGATAAGCTTTTATTTTATTATATCAAGGTTTTAGTTTATTTTGACCGTTGCATATTGAATTTATTATTATTTAGGAGGTTGAGGAGTAATGAAAAAAATTAATGCTCTTGTATGTGTTTTTTTATTGTTGCTCGGAATTTTGGGGATTACGACAATAAATGCTGCAGCGGATGGAGGAATTGGAGGTTACTCATGGCAAAAAATCTCAGGCAATTATTTGGGCACAACTGAGGTAAAGTCATCGGCTGACAGTCTTGAGATAAGTTTTCAGAATATAAATTATGATAATAACGCTGCAGGTGCTTCAACCACATCAGCAGGAGAAGGAGCTATACCCCTTGATGAGGACTGGACAAAGTACGAAGCAGTGAATTTCACAATTACCAACCCATCATCTGCGGAACTTCAAGTTGGTCTTGGAATTTGTACCGGACCCAATTGGTATTGGCATGAGTCACCAACAACTTCAGTGCCTACGG
>DAOOJC010000051.1:0-7890 GCA_035384905.1 Acetivibrio sp.
CCAATTACCCATTCATCATTTTTATCATACTTCGTGATGGATTCCATGCTGCAACAACCACTAGCCGAACAGCAACAGGACTTCTCGTTACTCATTTTCATCACATCCTTTACAACAGATTGTATCTTCTTTGCAGATGTAATTGCCTTTATCAGAAGTAATATCGCAGATAAACCGCTTTATTTTGCTGACAGTATTTCTGTCCAATGAGTAATACGTCCACTTACCTTGTTCTCTGCCCTTGACCAGCCCACATTCACACAAGAGCTTCATGTGGTGGGACAACGTAGATTGGGACATCTCGAATTTCTCTAAAATCATACAAGCACAGAGCTCCCCACAGGAGAGCATATCTACAATCATGGCTCTTCTAGGGTCCCCCAGTGCCTTGAATATTCTAGCATATTCCAAGTAGTACTCCATATCCTCACCTCAAATCTATAAATATCGATATGACTATTATATATGTCAAATCGAAAAACGTCAATATGAAGGCATAAAATTATACAGTATATCAGTAATTAAATGTAAGAAGATTACAAACTGTTTGAAAAAGAATTTATTCATGCATGACCTTTTTAAAGGCTGGACCATTGATACAGACAGCCAGTTCAAGCTGGACTATACCAAACCTGCTCCTTTTGCCGACGACAATTTTATTTCAGACTGGGCAAAGGACAGCGTATACTCTATGGTTGCCAAGGATATCATCAAAGGTATTGGCGGAAATAAGTTTGCTCCAAAGAATACCACTACTGCAGAAGAGACTTCAAATTTCTCCAATGCAACTCGTGAGCAAGCACTTATTATAGCTGCAAAAATCGTTGAAAACCTGAAGTAAAGCTTATTTATTAAAAGGCGGAAGGGTGTATCCCTTCCGCTTTGTTTTCCCAAGTATTTAATAAGTCGATTTATAAAACAATGCAGTTCAATCCCAAATCATTATTCCGTCATCGATTTTGGCGATACAGTCCAGTTTTCCATTCACAAGAATACTCTCACGCAGTGAAGCACGTGTATAGAGATATTCTCCTGAAACATAAACGTATCCCACCGATTCATTATAGCCGACAAATATCTCTCCTGCCTCATTCTGTTTAAGAAGCTTAGGATCGATTGTTTCCGGATGCTCATTAAACTGTTTGAACGTAACACCAACCCATTCGCCATGTGCATTAAAATATTCGTTTGCTTCCTCCAGTAAAGTCACTGTTTTGTCTGTAGCTATATTTAAGCAGTTTACCGTATGGCATGGACCGTTTTTGTTTTCACTGATGCCTGTATAGTAGAGGTTTCCGCCACTATAATTGAAGTAATCGCCGCCGCGTAGAATTATTGTGTCATTGTCACCGTCCAAATCCAAGCGGTGAAATTCTCCCTTGTCTGCAGCCCAAAAATAAATACCGCTGTCATCAACGGAAACATTATGAATATATGTCTCGACAAGTACTTTCTCTTTTCCTGTCTTAATGTCATATACTTTAAGCTGCCTTGCTCCCAGATAAATCTTGTCTTTATAGTAGTACATTAAAGATGCGTCCGGCACGAGCTTTGTCATATTCTTACCGTCTAAGTCGGTATGGTAGATTTGCGGTGAATTATTCTCATCACGCATGTCAAAGTACATTCCACCTTCAGCAACATAGAGATTGTTGCAGTATCCATCGACAAGTTTTATTTCATCTGTGCCATCAGTTCTTACTTTATAAATTGAAAAATCATCGGTATAATCACAAAAATATACCCAGTCTCCAAGAACATTGATATATTCCGGCGGACGGTCACTAAGTTTTGTTTTTCCGGAGCCGTCAGGTTTTGCCTTATACAGCTTCCAACCGTCGCCTTCGCTGCGATAATAGATGTAGCCGTCCTTCCCATTACAAACCAAGCCTCCTGCACCTATGTTACCGCCCTCAAAGCCGAGTAGTTCCGCAGTAATGGGTGCACTTGTGGCATCTTGTTCATCGTTTTGTGATACGTCTGTTTCCGTTTTTATTGGTTCTGGGTTGTCAGTCGGCGAGCTGTTTTCATCTTTGCCTATATCGCAAGCAGCAAGCAAAATAGTAACAATTATCGCCATTACAATCCACAATAGTTTTTTCTCGTACATTTAAATAACTCCCTTCTTATCAAATAAAAATTTATGTTAAGATATACATTGCAGCTGGCAACACTAGCGTAGGTTTCAGTAATCATTCGCCATTGAATCTATTTAAATTATAAATATAAAAATTGAGTTCTAAGAAGGCATAACTTCATTGGTATATTCATATAAAGCATTGATATCAAGTTCCACTGAGAACTGATCCTGTATCTATACACCTTCCCCGTTAAACTCCGGGATAAAGCTTTCCGAAGCTGTCTCCCCTTCTTGTATAAATCCGTTCTCCAACCCGATTTCTATTGCAAAATCAACAAGTTCTTCATACTCTTTTTCAGTTATCTTTCTCTTAAGCTCCGGGTATACCCTATTCTTTGTTATCGGAGTATATTGATTCATAATGCTAATAAATATCCTGTCTCCATATGTCTCATACAGGTATTTTATAATTCTTTTTGAGTCTTCAAGACATCCCGGCAATGTCAGGTGCCTTACTATCACACCTTTTTGCATTATGCCCCGCTCATCAAAGCTTGTTTCTTGTACCTGCCTGACCATTTCTTCAATTGCCGCTGCTGCAACCGTGAAATAATTCTTGCAATTGGAGTACTTCATTGCCATCTCATACGACATATATTTTAAATCGGGCAAAAATATATCAACACATCCTTCAAGCAATTTTAAGGTTTCTACTTTCTCATACCCGCTACAATTATATACAATAGGAAGAATAAGACCTTTTCTGCGTGAGATGTTCAAAGCCTCTATAATATGCGGAACATAGTGGCTTGGAGTAACCAGATTGATATTGTTGGCTCCCTTGCCCTGAAGCTCAAGAAAAATTTCTGCAAGTCTTTCTATTGTAATGTTACTTCCTGCCAAACCCTTTGATATATTCCTGTTCTGACAATATACACACCCCAGAGCACAACCGGAGAAAAAAACCGTGCCAGAGCCTTCTTCCCCTGATATGCAAGTTTCTTCCCACATATGGAGTGCTGCCCTTGCAACGACTAACTCACCGGTAGTTTTGCAATATCCTCTTTTGCCGGCAGTTCTGTCCACATGACATTCCCTGGGGCAAAGAACGCAATCTTTTAAAATATTTTTTATAATTAACGAATCCATCGATAATCCTCTTTTCATATACTCTTTGGTATGACTATACATTGCACATTTTGCTCTGCAGGTTGTACCTTTCTACATTCATATATGACTTAGTAATCTGACCTTTTGTTCCACTCTATATTGCGTCACAAGATTTATTTCGCAAATAAATTATACTATAATTGAGCCATCTGTACACGGGTGTCGGTTTCATTCGTCAAGAACTTGCCGTTGCTGCCGCAGATAATGCCTGCTTCAACAAGGCAAAATATAGCTTCTCTAGCCCATGAAGCTAAATCTCTCTCATCTTTACACCATCTATAAATTTAGACTTCCCCTACTGATATTCTAACAATCAAAACATCATTAGAAAATTGTGTAACCGCCAAAAAACAGCTTTAATAATGTGAAATCAAATCTCAGGAGTTTATTCATCATTAGCATGATCCAGCTTAGTTATCTCAGAAGGTGCCTATTCATTATTAATCATGCAGGAATCGCCCGGTGTAAGCTTACTGCCCCATTTCGATACTGAAGATGTAATTTCGGCAGTATAAATGTAAATCGGTTCACCCTCACCGTCTTCTTCATCAATAGGCAATTCTAAAACCACTTCCGTTTGTCCTAAAAAATTAACAGTATTTGATTCACAGCCCGTAGCATAAACTAAATCCTGAGTTGTTAATTGAATTACAATATCACTCAATTCGACGGTTTCCATCTCCTTATTGAATATAATCTTTATCTTGTTAGAAGCTATTAAATAAGCTTCATTAATACAGACATATTCCGGATCAATACTTTCCAAAATGTAAGGCTCATCGCTACCGTACAATTTATTTCCGGCAAGATCCGTGATCGGAGCTATCTTCACCCAGGGAGCTATAATCACGCCAAATTCTATATTCTTATCCTTAATGTCCTCGAAGTAAATTCGAACTGTCGATTCATTTACTTTGGTAATTGCATCATCACCCAGTGTTATATAATTTTCACCTTCATCAATTGATACCTGGTAGTTCTCCTTATCAAGCATTTGATCTTCATTCATAGCTTCAGAGAATACAATGTAAATAAAACCCTCTTCAGGCACCGTACAACAATACTGAACGTTTTGAGGATCCGTTACTAGCTCAGGACATGTTTGATCAACAACAGGAGTAGCTGTAGCCGTTGGAGGAGTAGTTGGTGGATTTGTTGGTGGATTAGTCGGAGGATTTGTCGGAGTATGCGTTGGAGTTTGTGTTGGAGTTTGTGCTGGAGTTTGTGCTGGAGTTTGTGCTGGAGTTTTAGTATGAGTTGAAGCCTTGCGGGTTGGAGTTGGGGTCGGGTTCGGGTTCGGTGTTTCTTCAACCTCACAAACAAGAGACTGATCCGGCACATATATGTAGTCAATATCAACTAACTTTTCATCTTCAGCTTGGCTGTTTACCAGGAAAAGTTTAACACTTCTGCTTCGCAATCCGTCCTTCGTTTTCTTGTCATATGTAAATGTAATCTCATCTGTATAGTCAGTCTCTGTAGCTGTTGCCTCTCTAGATTCATCGTTTATTACTGTATGATACAACTTGATATTTGTGCCCTTGACCGGCTTCGAAAAACCGAGAACAACTTTGTCATGATTTGCTGATTTTACAGTAACAACCGGTACGGAAGTATCCTTAACATAGTCAAATGTTCTACTTGTCTTGAATACTTTATATCCGGCATAGTCAACAATGGCATATGATTTATCCAGGCCGCTGTTATTAACAAAAACAGTTACAGGACCTTCAATCATTTTTGTTCCGAGTTCCAGGTTAATAACATTATGGTCCAAAGTAGCTTTCTGAACGTAATATTCATATGTTCCGCTTACAACCTTAAAGTTTATCTACAGAAATTGAATTATCATTATCGTTGTCATAAACAGGCTCTGAAAATGTGATTCTTATAAGTCGCTCTCCTTTAGCCTCAGCCTTTATAATTGTGGGAATAATACCGTCTTCTACATAGACTTTATCAAATACAGCATCTTCAGCTAATTTACTGCCACTAACTGCTCTGATTTTTTTCTTAACTATTACTTTTGCTTTAGATGAGTTCGTCAACTTATCAGAAACATTTTTATTTAAAGTAATAATAACTGTTTTTTTATCATCATCTAATGAAATACTGTTATCACTAAGTTCAATTTTCCCCTCATCTTCACCCTTATCATATATTTCATAGAACTCCGCAGATTCAACTGACCTTCTATTCATTTCCTGGTTAAATTTGATTTCTATCTGCTTACAGTTCAAAACATTAACCGATTCAACAACCAAGTCCATAGTATCTACAGGGGTATCATCCAATAAGCCAATCTTCTCGGCCTTTTTCTTTAAGTCAGCATTGTCGCCGATAATATCGGCAATAACTGTCTTTCTGCTAGCCTTTTCAGCAGTTAGAGCACCATACATAACGCCAACCGCATCGTCTCTGGTTAAATCACCGTTTAAAGTTGCATCGATATTGCTTCCTTTAGTTTCTGCAAGCTTTGCAACCGATACCTTGTAATCTTCAACAGTATAACCCATTTGCTTGAGCATGAATGTTGCAAATCTGGCAGCTGTAACAGTATCCTTAGCACCTACAAACAATTTACCATCCTGAATTGAGCCGCACAAAATATCATTTGCTGCTGAATAGGCAACTACACTCCTGGCATATTCAGATATACTTGCAGCATCATCAAATTTAGCTAATGCATCAGCTACCTGATCCTGTGTTAAAGCATTAGCAGCATCGTTGTAACCAAATAATTTTGCTAAAAAAATCAATGAATCCTGTGTTGTCAATGCATTCTCCAAGCCATATGCAGGATCGTTTGGATCCTGACCTTCATAGAGACCCAAATCCTTTAATGCTGCTGCCCTGTCAGCGTTTTCTATCGTAGCTGAAGTATCTGCAAATACTGCGGGCATAGAAGTAAGAATTAATACTACTGTCAGAAGTGCTGCTGCAAATCTTCTTAATCTTCTCATATTACTGTATTCTCCTTTCAAATGCAGAAATTAACTGACCAAAGAGTTGCTAATGTCTTTATCGGCAAGATTTTTATATGTGATTATTCTTTAATAATATCACATTTTTTATGTAAATCAAAAGGACCGAGTGTAACATTATTCATAAATTATTAGTGTCCATTGACTCTTGTACTGCTTTAAAGCTCAGCATACATTACACCCTTAACACCAAAGCTGCACACTCTACAACTATGGTATAGTAAACCGCCTGTCATAATAGTTTTCTAATGACAAAGATTTGGATATAATTATAAGTTCAATCTTCCGGCAGTAGTAGAGCATGAACAATTAAGCTGAAGGCTTTTAATAAGTGCATTGATTAACTTTTAAATATCATTTCCGAATATTTAATAATATTCTCGCCCAATATTCTTGCCTGACTCAGTCTATTTTCCTGCTTTAGAATATCGCCAGGCTTGTCTGCTCTGGCAGATAAACCATTGATTTCACAAGGCACACAGATTGCACCCGAAGATAAATAATAATTATGTATAATGGTGAGCACAAGGCTTTGTCCCCCGCCTTCTCCTCTTCCTACAGCAATAGCTCCTCCAAGTTCTCCGGCTAATAATTTTCTGTTGTTGAAAACAAAGCTTCTATCAAACAGAGCTTTCAGTTGTGCCGTTACATTCCGGTAATATGCAGGAGACCCTATAATCAGAGCATCACAATCTTCAAGTTCACTTAACAAAAGCTCCATATCATCACCTTCAATGGCACATTCCCCAGTCTCTCTACATGTTTCACAACCCATGCAGGGATTTATCGTTTTACTGCTTAAAAAGAATTCAGTTACTTTCCATCCTTTTTCATAAAAAGGCTTAAGTGCCTCTCTTACTAGAATCTCTGTGTTCCCGTCTTTTCTTGGACTGCCTTATATTCCTATCACTTTCATATATCTTGCTCCTCCCTATATAATTCTCATTTCAGTAATCTGCTTTTTTAGCTGTAAGCGTCCATTCTGTTTCCTCGCCCCACATACAAATATACATTATCTAACCTGTCAACTCAACCCTACCAATTTTTGAGCTAAAATATAACCCCAAAAATACTCCCTCCAATTGAAAAACCGCCGTTCTAGGAACGTTGTAATTCTTCTATTGTTTCATCACACCAGTGGATAACAGCTTCACTGGATATAACACCCCTTCTAAGGACCGCTTTCATAAAACAGACACGCTCTTTTGATATGTCCCGGTTATCCTGTTCCAGATTCTTTTGCATTTCAAGATACTTATCCAAATCCTTTTCATGGAGTTTTTTATAACTCTCCAGCATATGGATAACTTTATCCCTCGGCTGGCTGCTGGAAAACAACAATTTTAGCAAAAATTCGGAACGTATCGGCTGCGGAACAGTTTCTTCCAAAAGCCATGCCTCAAGCTCCTGCTTTCCCTTTTCTGTTATTCCATACTTTATTTTATTTTGATTTTCTTCTCTGGAAACGATTTCAATCAACCCATCCTCCAGCATCATTTTCAATGTGGGATAAATATGTCCGAAATTTTCATTCCAAAACCCGGATAGTACCTTGTCACTGTACTTTTTTATGTCATAGCCGCTGCATGGCGACAGATTCAGAATACCCAAAATAGCATATATGGATTTATTCTTTAATGCCATTCCTATCTCCTC
>DAOOJC010000052.1:0-7848 GCA_035384905.1 Acetivibrio sp.
CATGCTTAAGGGAGCTGACTGGTTTTCAAGCATTGGTACCGAAAAGAGCAAGGGTACCAAGGTGTTTGCAGTGGGAGGTAAGATCAATAACACCGGCTTGGTTGAGATACCGATGGGTACAACCTTGAGAGAGGTTATTTACGATATAGGCGGAGGAATTCCGGGTGGCAAAAAATTCAAAGCTGCACAGACCGGCGGACCGTCAGGGGGATGTATTCCTGCAAGTCATATCGATACACCCATTGATTATGATTCTCTGATTCAATTGGGATCAATGATGGGATCCGGCGGACTTATCGTTATGGACGAAGACACATGTATGGTTGATATTGCAAAGTTCTTCCTTGAGTTCACAGTTGAAGAATCCTGCGGAAAATGTCCTCCGTGCCGTATTGGAACCAAGAGAATGCTCGAAATTCTTGAGAGGATTACCGAAGGAAAAGGTGAAGACGGTGATATCGAAAAACTGGAAATCCTTGCGAAGAATATAAGAGCATCGGCTTTGTGCGGATTGGGTCAGACTGCACCAAACCCGGTACTTAGCACATTGAGGTATTTCAAAGATGAATATATTGCTCATGTCCGTGATAAGAAATGTCCGGCAGGGGTATGTAAATCCATGATGCAGTACGTGATAAATGCAGATTCTTGTAAGAGCTGCGGAATATGTGCGAAGAACTGTCCGGTAGGTGCAATAAGCGGAGAAAAGAAGATGCCTTATGTAATAGATCAAGATAAATGTATCAAATGTGGTGTTTGTATGACGAAATGTCCGTTCAAGGCCATATTTAAGAATGCGTAGAGGAAGGAGAGATGGAAAACATGGAAATGGTTAATATTACTATAGATACCCGAAAGATTCAGGTGCCGGCCGGAATAACCGTGTTGGAGGCTGCAAGACAGGCAAACATAGATATACCTACCCTTTGTTTCCTTAAAGACATAAATGAGATTGGTGCATGCCGTATGTGTGTTGTACAGATTAAGGGTGCAAGGAGCCTGCAAGCAGCTTGCGTATATCCTGTATCGGAAGGACTTGAAGTATATACACAGTCACCTGCAGTCAGAGAAGCAAGAAAGGTAACTTTGGAATTATTACTGTCAAACCATGACAAGAAGTGTTTGACCTGTGTAAGAAGCAGAAATTGTGAACTTCAGAAATTGGCTGAAGAGTTAAATATTAAGGATATACGTTTTGAGGGTGAAATGGGCAAGTTCCCGGTAGACGATTTTTCTCCTTCTATTGTAAGAGATCCAAACAAGTGTATTCTGTGCAGACGCTGTGTGAGCATGTGTAAAAATGTTCAGAACGTTGCGGTAATAGATACAATGGAAAGAGGATTTAAAACCATTGTATCGTCAGCCTTTAATAAATCACTTAGTGAGGTGCCGTGCGTCAATTGCGGCCAGTGTATCACAGTTTGTCCTGTAGGAGCACTCCGGGAGAAGGATGATACCGACAAGGTATGGCAAGCCCTTGATGATCCCGATATGCATGTTATAGTTCAGACAGCACCTGCTGTTAGGGTCGCACTGGGTGAAGAATTCGGAATGCCGATTGGATCAAGGGTAACAAGCAACATGGTAGCAGCATTGAGGCGTTTGGGATTTACCAAGGTGTTCGATACCGACACAGCCGCTGATCTTACGATTATGGAGGAAGGTACCGAGCTTCTCAACAGAATTAAAAATGGTGGAAAGCTGCCGTTGATTACATCCTGCAGCCCTGGATGGATCAAGTTCTGTGAGCACAATTATCCCGAATTTTTAGATAATCTCTCAACATGCAAATCCCCTCATGAGATGTTTGGTGCTGTGCTTAAATCCTATTATGCAGAGAAGAACGGTATTGATCCTTCAAAGATATTTGTTGTATCGATAATGCCATGTACTGCCAAGAAGTTTGAAGCACAGAGACCTGAAATGTCTGCAACCGGATATCCTGATGTAGACGTGGTTCTCACCACCAGGGAGCTTGCAAGAATGATAAGGGAAGCTGGAATTGACTTTAAGGATTTACCGGAGAGAACCTTTGACGATCCGATGGGTGAAGCTTCCGGAGCCGGTGTTATCTTCGGAGCAACCGGTGGAGTTATGGAAGCAGCTCTGAGGACTGTTGCCGAGATATTGAGCGGAAAGTCTATTGACAATATTGAATACAACCAGGTTAGAGGTGTTGAGGGAATAAAGGAAGCTACTATAGAACTGGAAGGCATTACTTTAAAGGCTGCTGTTGCACACGGTCTGGGGAATGCCAAAAAGCTTCTTGATAAGATAAAGGCAGGAGAAGCAGATTATCACTTTGTTGAAATAATGGCATGTCCCGGCGGTTGCGTAAACGGTGGTGGACAGCCTATACAGCCATCGGAGGTAAGAAGCTGGATTGACTTGAGGCAAGAGAGGGCAAAAGCTATTTATGAAGAAGATAAATCCCTTCCGATAAGAAAGTCTCATGAGAATCCGAAGGTTAAAGCACTTTATGATGAGTTCTTGGGTGAACCCGGCAGTCATAAGGCACATGAGCTTTTGCATACTCATTATACAGAGAGGGAAAACTACCCTGTGAAATAGGCAAAATAAATATGTATTAAACAAGATGTGATGAGGTCAGGCTTTATGCCTGACCTCATTTAGTATGTGTGTTTGCATCAAGGGTGGCTGAAGTTTCTTTATTGTGGTCCCAATAGTAAAGTACTTATTATATCATTTTAAAGAGAAGACAAAAGAACATATTTTAGACGGTACGCGATAGAAGTAAAGGCATCCTTGCTTGAAAAAAGTACCTTTCTATTATCAATAAATACATATTGACCAATAGTTAGTAAGATGCTATAGTTATATTAACCGATGGTCAATAATATGGTTTAATAATGCTAACAATGATTATTTTATTTCATGGAGAAATTTTTTTGGAGGGATTAAATGTGAACCAGCTATTCCCTATAAAGAGTACTATTGATTCGCGTCGCTCTGCACGTAGTTACAAAATGATTCCAATTGATTACGAGGTTATTGAATCCATAAAAAACTTTGCAAAATCAATACCGGTCCCGTTTGACCATAATGTTGAGATCAGGTTTTTTAATGCTGATCCCACAAAAGCTCTTTATTCAGTAATGAAATCTCCACCCAATAATGTTGCTTTCATTGCTGAAACTGATGTAGTTTCAATATCTAAAGCCGGATTTGTAGGAGAGTTATTAATCCTTTTTGCACAAAGCAAGGATATTTCAACCTGTTGGTACGGGCACTATAAACTATCGGAACTTGAACGTTTAATGCCTCATTTACAATCCACAGTTCAACTAGAAGAATCAAATATGGGTTACGGATACTCAAAAGGTGAAACCACCGGTAGGAGAGCAATATGTATCTCACCCTTAGGTTATTATGAAGATAGAGGACTTCGCCTTATGGATAGAATTACGAAAACAACTATAAGTTTTAAACGCAAAGAAGTTAAAGAGCTGCTTGAGAATTCTAATGATTATAACAAGCTGTCAGATGACATATTATATGCCCTGGACTTGGGAAGAAAAGCACCATCTGCTGCAAATTCTCAGATGTGGAGATTTGCCTTTGACGATAATTTTAAGACAATTACTATTTCAATGCCGGTGGGATATAAGCATTTCAAATGGGAACACCCAAACGTGGATATAGGTATTTGTGCATGTCATGTATGGCTAGGGCTGATTGACAAAGGATATAATCCTACTGTAACTGTGAATGAAGATTTGGGTAGAGCGGTCTGGAGGATTTCAATCTAGCAAGGAGTTGAATTCAATGCCTTTACAGCTTTATGATAAAGAGAAAATTATACATGCTTGTTTTAATGTATTTGCTCAACATGGATATGTAAATACCTCTACCGCAATGTTAGCGGAGGCAGCAGGAATATCTAAGGCTTTAATCTTTCATCATTTCAAGAGCAAGAAATACTTGTATCTAAGTGTTTTGGACAGATGTATAGAAAAAATAAAAAATGAAATCGGTTTTGATATTTTGCTGGAAAACTACGATTTTTTTGAAGCTAAAGAAAAGTTCAGTGTTATCAAATTCAATTATTATAAAAGTAACCCTAACATAATGAGTATTATGACAGAAGCTTTTTATTCAACACCTGATGAACTAAAAGCCGAGGTACAGATTAAATATGGAAAGCTACTGGCGGAAAGCGATAAAGAATGGAGACGTGCATTTGAAAAGGTTTCTCTTAAAAAAGGTGTAGATAGGGATAAAGCTTTTAGATTGGTAATGAATACGCTGTATTATCTTGATATGAAATATTTTTCGAATCTAAAGAATAATGATGATTTAGAAGAAACACGTTTGCATGAATTTATTGAAGAGAGAAGCAGTTTTCTTTCAATGATCAGATTTGGGATTGAACAGTTGAGTTGATATCTCTGATGTCGATTGCCTAATAATTTCTCATGG
Organism: Acetivibrio sp.; assembly: GCA_035384905.1. Classification (GTDB taxonomy): domain Bacteria; phylum Bacillota; class Clostridia; order Acetivibrionales; family Acetivibrionaceae; genus Hungateiclostridium. The sequence goes on from DAOOJC010000052.1 coordinate 4,441, forward strand.
CCATTATGATAAAATAGATACAACATGATGATGTTTATTATATAATTAAGTTAATAACAAATTTAACGGTTTGGTTAATTTAGAATATCTATAAGCAGAAATGGGGTGTGCTATGAATTTATACGACAAAGTCAGCACGGGATTAGAAGGTTTCGATCGGGTGATTGACCACTTACGCATTGGAGATAACGTGGTGTGGCAAGTGGATTGTGTTTCAAGCTATAAAAAAATGGTTGATTATTTTGTAGAAAGTGCAATAGCGGAAAACATGAAACTGATTTATATCCGTTTTGCCAATCATGAACCCATACTGGATGCCGGACAGGATATCAAGACTTATCATATTGATGCAAGAAAAGGCTTTGAAAGCTTTGCCACTGAAATACACAATCTTATTAAAGAAGAGGGTAAAAGGGTATTCTATGTTTTCGATTGCCTCACTGATTTATTGGAATATTGGAATTCGGATTTGATGATCGGTAATTTTTTTAAGGCTACCTGTCCATATTTATACGAGCTGGATACTGTTGCATATTTTGCCGTTAAGCGAAATTTCCATACCTACAGTACCATTGCCGGTATTCGTGAAACAACCCAGATTCTTCTGGATTTGTATCAAATCAATGATAAAACTTATATTCATCCCCTTAAGGTATGGCAACGCTATTCGCCTACCATGTTTTTCCCGCATGTAATTCAGGATCGGGAGGCTATCTGCATTACATCAAGTACCGATGCTTCGGAACTTTTTAACAGCATTAATCGTGGGGAAATAAGACTGGATCATTGGAATACTGTCTTTAAGGAAGCGAAAAGAATGCTGAGCTTTTCTCAAAAGAAGCAGGAAGCAGTAAAGAAGCGTCTTATGTATATGCTTATCGGCAGTGATTCTCGAATGTTTCAGTTGTGTGATCGATATTTCACATTAAAAGATATTCTGGACATTGCATCCAGAGAAATCGGTACAGGCTTTATCGGCGGCAAGAGCGTCGGTATGCTTCTGGCAAGAAAAATATTGGAGGTTGACGGAGGCGACATTATTACACCGTTTTTGGAGCCCCATGATTCATTCTTTATCGGCTCCGATGTTTTTTATACTTATATCGTTCAAAACGGTTGGTGGAGGCTTCGCACCAAGCAAAAAACACCTGAGGGTTATTATAAGTATGCAGCGGAACTTAAAGAAAAGCTTTTACACGGATCTTTTCCCAAGGATATTCAGGAACAATTTGTTCAAATGTTGGAGTATTTCGGGCAGTCTCCTATTATTGTACGTTCCAGTTCTTTGCTGGAGGACAACTTTGGAAATGCATTTGCCGGTAAATATGAGAGTGTTTTCTGTGTGAATCAGGGAACACCCCAGGAGCGTTATGAAGCCTTTGAACAGGCTGTACGCACTGTTTACTCAAGTACCATGAATGAAGATGCACTAAGCTATCGAATGAACAGAGGACTGGGGCTGCAGGATGAGCAAATGGCCATATTGGTGCAACGCGTATCGGGAGACCGGTACGGAGACTGGTTTTTCCCTCATGTCGCCGGTGTGGGGAATTCTTCTAACCTTTATGTTTGGGATGAAAGTATTGATATGAATGCGGGGATGCTCCGTCTGGTATTCGGATTGGGTACCAGGGCAGTGGACCGGACTGATGGAGATTATGTGAAGGTGGTATGCCTTGACAACCCATTTCGAATTCCTCCGATGAATTATGAGGACCAGAAAAAATTCTCGCAACATCGGTTGGATCTTCTCTCGTTTACGGAAAATGTTCTGGAAAGTAGAGATTTGGATGAAGTTCTGTCCCTACCTTTAAAAGCGGACGAGAAATTGTTTGTAAGCCCTGACTACGCTGCTGAAGCCCGTATGCGTGAAATGGGATATATGAATCGAAAGACACCTTATGTGTTAGATTTTAAAAAGCTCTTTACAGATACCAAGTTTGCTGCCGTAATGAGAGAAATGCTGGCTCTGCTGTCAAAAGCATACGATTACCCGGTTGATATTGAATTTACAGCTAACTTTAATAAGGATAACGGCTTCAAAATAAATCTCGTACAATGCCGTCCGCTGCAAACAAAAGGTTTAGGCAAGACAGTAAAGATACCGGAGATAAAAGATGTGAAGGATTGCTTCTTCTCAAGTAAAGGAAACTTTATGGGTGGAAGTGTACGACTGCCCATTGATTATGTTATATTTATCAGTGCAAATTCATACTTAAAACTAAGCGAACAGGGGAAATATGAGGTAGCCAGGCAAATAGGCTTAATCAATAGGGAAATGAAAGGGAAAAATGCCATGTTGGTGGGCCCGGGCAGATGGGGAAGCACTACACCGTCCCTTGGGGTTCCGGTACACTTTACGGAATTATGTAATATGAAGGTTCTTTGTGAGTATTCCTCAAAAAAAGAAGGATTTATGCCGGAACTATCCTATGGCAGCCATTTCTTCCAGGATATTGTTGAATCGGAGATCTTTTATGTGGCTATTTTTGACGGTTACCAGGATTTAATTTTTAACCCAGACCGTATATTGCAGGAAGAGAATTTGCTCACTTCTTTCTTGCCGGAGAGCGGTCACCTTAAAGACGTGATCCATATCGCGAATACCGGTGGTATGGAGATATATTCCGACATTGTCACACAAAAGCTATTATGCAGATAAAGCCTGATATAATAGTTTGTGTCCTGTTATATTAAGTTAAGAAACACTGAGCATTTCAGTTTACTCAAAAATAGAACCTTAGTTAAATTACCAAGGTTCTGTTTTTCATATACTGCACAAGCTTTGTCACTGACATTTCTATCTTCTGACGTTATCCAACACTGTCATCGGCGGCATCTCGGTTACAACAATTATCGGAATCCTGCTCTGTGCACCCGGTTGTATTTGTCGGACAAAGCCCCACCGGGCAGCTTGCAACAAAAGGTATTACAATAGAATCGGTACCCATTGATTGCAGTTTGATAAAGGCATGAACGGTTGTTTCGACCGAGCAGCATTCAAGCTGAGTGCTTTCACAAGTTGGGTTCTGTATTTCACAGTTGACGGCAGCATTTTCAGGGACTGACAGAGGCACTGTCGTTGTAAAAACAAACGGCTTGATTTCATACGTTATCCTGCCTTGTGCTTTGGTCTTGTAAGCAATATCAAGCTCAACACATACTTGGACTGTATCCCTTGCATTTCCGGTTTCATTTGTTTGATTTACAAAACACTGTGCTTTCGTAATCTCACATCCCAGAAAAGCACCACATTTTAATGATGGAACAGTTACTTTCCCGGTATGGGTAACTTCTTGTCTGGAAGTGTCAAATATTCTGTTTACCTTTATGCAGATATTATTATTGATAAACGGCGGAACAATTCCCGGCTTTGTTGCAAACAATGCAGCCACACTGCTGAACGAG
>DAOOJC010000053.1:0-7750 GCA_035384905.1 Acetivibrio sp.
TAACGGTCAATTGTTTATTATCGGCAGGGACGGAAATTATGTAATGAATACACAGGAAAGAAACCGGAACGGTAAAGTTGATTATTCCATATATGATCTGTACTTAAAGGAAATACTGGAATTTGGTAACGGGTCTTTTATTAAAGAAATTGATGGGGAGGATTATATTATTGCATGCAGTACAATAGATGAAATAAATGGAATAGATCTTGACTGGACAGTGTTCGGGCTTACATCCGTCGATCTGGTTACAAAAGAGATAAAGGACGCAAGGGAAAATTTGTTTTCTATTGGGATATTGTGTATTGCCGCAGCATTTTTTATTACAATAATAATAACCAATATACACAGCTTTGATTCGGAAAGAAAATTTAATAAAAAGCATGCCATTTTAATGGAAAGAGAGAGGCTTGCATCCTTAGGGGAATTAATAGGAGGAATAGCATACAATTTTAGAACACCTATCAGCTCAATACAGCAAGGGCTGGAGGGCTTGAGAGAACTTGTGGATGAATATGACAGAGCTATCGATAACAGGTTGGCTGATAAAGAGCACCATGCAATTGTTGAAAAAATGAAGGAGCAAGTCCAAATAATAAAGCCGAATTGTTCCTACATATCGAATGTTATATCCGCGGTAAAGGGGCAGGCAGTGAAATTAAACGATTCGACAAACGAAAGCTTTAATGTCGGTGAGCTTTTACGAAGGGTAAAAATTCTAATGGACCATGAATTTAAGCATTTTAAATGCGAGCTGAGTGTGGAGCTGAATGTCAGTGAGGAAACATCCATCAAAGGGGAAATAAACAACCTGATACAGGTAATTTATAATTTGATTTACAATGCCATAGAATCATACAATGGTCAAGGCGGAAAGATTGATTTATTAATTAGCGAAAAGGACAGAACACTGGAGTTTGTTGTTAGAGATTACGGCTGTGGGATACCTGAAGACGTTAAGAAGAAGCTTTTTAAGCAAATGATAACAACCAAAGGAAATGAAGGAACAGGAATAGGGGTTTATATGTCCTATTCAACAATAAAAGGGAAATTCGGAGGCACAATGGCCATTGAAAGCAAAGAAGGAGAAGGAACCAGCGTTTATGTCAATATACCCTTATAGGAGGGGCATTACTTAAGTTTTGTTTCTTCCATACTCTTTTCACATAAATAACATGTACTTTTTTATATTTGGATGTTCACTCCACGGTGACGCAGCTAAACACCTGTATTCCTTTGCCCTGACCGAATTCGGTGAGCCCTTCGCCGGTAGTTGCGGTTATTCCGACCGAATCCTCCGGTATATCAAGAAGCTTTGCTATACTGCTTCTCATTTGGGGAATCATGGGAGTGATTTTCGGTACAAGGCATTCTATTGAGATGGATACATGGACTATTTTCATGCCCTTTAAATATTTAAGGGCTTCTTTGAGGTAGACCGTGCTGTCCTTAATGCCTTTCTTGAGGCACAACTCATCGCTTACCGGTCCAAGTATGTTGACACAGGTGACCCCAGAGATGGCATTTGTAATTGAATGAAGAACAACGTCTGCGTTGCTGTTGCCGGATAGAGGTGGACAGTCTTTAAATACAATACCTCCCAGCACCAGTTCTTTATTTTTATCATCAAAATCAAACCTGTGGCTGTCTTGCCCAATTCCAACCCTCATTACAACCCATCCTTTTTTGTAGTCGATTCGTTAACAATTATATACCAGAAGACACTCATAAGCAACAGAAACTGAAACTGCGGGTGTACAGTATTTAAGTGACGAAATATATGGAAGAAACAATGTGAAGCAAGTTGTAGCCGCCTGTTAAATTTAATGCACCCTGAAACTGGTACAGTCTTGACATAGTATGGCAGTTATATTAATATTGAACTATAAAATTTTGTGATGAATATTCGTCCCATAAGAGTGGATGGGGCTTTTTTATATTTTAAGGAGGTTTAGTTATGAGAATTTCCAACATGTTCTTTCAGACTCTTAGAGAAGTACCGGCAGAAGCTGAGATAGCCAGCCATCAGCTTATGCTTAGATCAGGGCTTATGAGGAAGTTGGCTTCAGGTATTTATTCTTTTTTGCCTTTAGGCTACAGGGTGTTTAGAAAAGTTGAACAGATTGTTAGAGAGGAAATGGATAGAGCGGGAGCTCAGGAATTGATAATGTCTGCACTTTTACCGGCAGAGGCGTATCAGGCGTCGGGCCGTTGGGAGGTATTCGGTGCCGAAATGTTCAGGCTCAAGGACAGGGGCGGCAGGGAATTTTGCTTAGGGCCAACCCATGAGGAAATATTTACCGATACTGTGAAAAGTGTTACAAGGTCCTACAGGTCACTTCCCCTTACTCTATATCAAATTCAGACAAAGTACAGGGATGAGAGAAGACCGAGATTTGGTGTAATGAGGTCGAGGGAGTTTGTGATGAAAGATGCATACAGCTTTGACAGGGATGATGAGGGACTGGATATATCCTATAAAAAGATGTATGATGCTTATTGCAGAATATTTGACCGTTTAGGTCTGGATTATATAATAGTTGATGCAGACACCGGGGCAATGGGTGGTTCCGGATCCCAGGAGTTTATGGTGAAATCATCCATTGGAGAATCGGGTATTGCATACTGTGAAGCCTGTGGATATGCTGCCAATGATGAGAAGGCAGAGTGTATCGTTCAGAAATGCTGTGAAGGTGAAAAATGCTGTGAGGAGTTGAGTTTGGAAAAAGTTGCTACTCCTGATGCCAGAACCATTGATGAGCTTATGGACTTTTTCGGTTGTTCTGCCAGAGAGTTTGCCAAGACATTGATTTACAAAGCAGATGACAAAGTGGTTGCTGCTATGGTGAGGGGCGACAGGGAACTCAATGAGACAAAACTTATGAATCTTTTAGGCTGTATAGAACTTGAGATGGCCGACAGCGAAACAGTGGAAAAGGTTACCGGTGCTGCGGTAGGATTTGCCGGACCGATAGGCCTTAAAATTGATGTTATAGTGGATTCCGAAGTTGCAGAGATGAAAAATTTTGTTGTGGGAGCAAACGAGACAGGCTATCACTACAAGAATGTCAATATAAACAGGGATTTTAAAGCCACTGTGGTAAAAGACATCAGAACCATTAAGGAGGGAGACCCTTGTCCAAAGTGTGGTGCTCCTGTGAAGGTTGAATTCGGAATAGAGGTTGGACATATATTCAAGCTGGGAACCAAGTATTCAAAAGCTTTGGATTGTGTGTATCTTGATGAAAACGGGAAGGAAAACCCAATGATTATGGGATGCTACGGAATCGGAATAAACAGAAGCATGGCAGCCGTAATTGAACAGAATAATGATGAAAACGGAATAATCTGGCCTATATCAGTGGCACCGTATCACGTTATTGTAATACCTGTGAATACCACCGATAGTGATCAGATGGAGTTGGCAGAAAAAATATATTCCCAGCTTATAGCAAGTGGAGTGGAAGTATTGCTGGATGACAGGGATGAAAGGCCCGGAGTCAAATTTAAGGATGCTGACCTCATTGGGATTCCTATCAGAATAACGGTAGGGAAAAAAGCAAAGGAAGGCATTGTGGAATATAAGAGAAGAAAAGAAAAAGATTTTACTGCAACTACAGCAGAGGAAGCAATTGAGATGGCACAGAAAGAAGTCAGGGAAGGCTGTGCAGTAAAATAAAGAAAATATAATACTGCTTATGATGATATAGTGCAATATTTTTATTGACAGTATTTTTTGGAAGTGAATTGACCGAAAAGCTCAAGGACTTGATGCCCTTGGGCTTTTTTAGTGGGATTTCATGAAGTGAAATACTACAAGTTTGTTATATTAAAAGTTTTATAATTTTGAGTTTCTTATGTAAATAATTCATCTAAATTTGTCAATACTATATTCATCAACGTAATTACCATTTAAATAAAATTTATCTTGTTTATTTTTTAATTTGATAAGTTGGAGGGATTTTCATGAACAGGAAGATAGTTTTTTTAATCATTATGGCTCTTGTTCTGACAGGAGGACTGGTTTTTTCAGCACAGGATTTTCAGCAGGCTTCTGCGGCTGAAACCTTTGAGAGAGTCAACTTTATAAGCGGTGTAGTGACTGCCAGTCAACTAAATGTCAGACAGGGGCCGTCTACCAAGTATCCTACGGTGTCAGTACTTAATAAAGGGCAATATGTGAATGTATTGGCGAAAATAGGCAGTTGGTATGTGATTTATGAACCGGTTAAAGGAATCGTTGGAGCAGTATCTGCAAGTTATATCAAGCAACAAGGTACAAATGGAACAACGGTTCCAAGTCAGCCCACAAGTCCGCCTGCACAAAAACCGACGGCTGCAAAACCGACACCTACGCCAATGCCCAAGCCAACACCAAGGCCCACTCAGGTGCCTAAAGACGGTACCAATGCAACTCCAATCGAGGGACCAAAGACTACACCAGCTGCCGGGATAAGTGAAGACGAACAGCGGACATTGGACCTTATCAATAAGGAAAGGGCCAATGCAGGACTTGCACCCCTGAAGTTTGATATGGAACTGCAAAAGGTCGCAAGATTAAAAGCCAAGGATATGGTGGAAAAGAATTATTTCTCACATCAATCACCGACGTACGGTTCACCCTTTGATATGATGAGACAGTATAACATAAGCTTCAGAAGTGCCGGAGAGAATATTGCAGGAAACCGGACGGTTGAAGGAGCAGTTAAAGCATGGATGGAATCATCCGGACACAGGGCTAATATCCTTAATGCCAATTTTAATTATACCGGGATAGGAGTTGTGGAAAGCCCACGATACGGAAAAATATTTGTGCAAATGTTTATAGGAAGATAAAGGAACAGAGGGACGGGTATCTTGTCCCTCTTTGCTTTCTACCGGAAACTATCGTAATTGTAAAACTAATATAATATAGTATAATTAATATAGTGCATACCAGATTGATTGGAACAATTTGTACGGTAAGAGGCGAATGCCAGATATTTCTGTGGATTTGGAGGCATTATAAAGATGTGGGATAAATTGACGGAAATTTATCCGTTATTTTTTTAAGGAGGTAAAAATGAAAAGAATTCAAAAAGTTTTATTAATGGTGCTGTGCGGTTTTATTGCATTCGGTATTGTGAGCTGTAAGCCTCAAGATGGTAGTGACACGTCTGCAATCGATATACCTTCAAAAACTTCTTCTAATAATACGCCTGCCAAAACACCCGATAAAACAATAGCTACCGGTCAAGACGGTAAGCCTACGCCGGAACCATCATGGATAATCGATATCAATGACCATTGCGAAGGGATGATGACTAAAGAATTTCATGAAATGTTTGAATTCATACTCAAGAAGAGTAGTTTGAAAATAATAAACAACGAAGATAATTCATCTTATGATTGTCCTTTTCCGCGAAAGCTAATAAAGAAATTGGAGAATTCTGAAAACATGGGCAAAGAATTTATTAAAATTACTAACCTGTATCCCCTGGATGATATTGATGAGCAAGATATATCCGAAACTGTTTATACTGTTGGAATAAGATTTGGTGATGTAGAGTATTTAGATGATTCTATAGAAACAAAGTATGTAGATGTTGCAAAAATTAAATTGAAATTTGAAAGGGTTGATGATAATAAAAGTGTTAGCGACATAGAAGTTATTTCCAAATACGACGAAGATATTGAGAAATACCCGGAAGATTATAAATTAAAAGAGACTTATTTTGAAGATGTAATACTATTTCATACAATATATGACTTGGGAGAAGAAGCCGAAGAGTATAAGGGTGAAATATCGTGTGGATTTGTTTATAAAGATATGAAAGTGTATGTATCTAATTATAGGATTACTCAGATTGAAGTTAATACAAGGGGTCATAAGACACCGCGGGGATTGGAAGTAGGTGATAGCAAAGAGAAGGCTAAAGAGTTATATGGTTTGCCGGATATCGGTTTTTATGAAGATGATGAATGGAAATATCTATTTTATAGAGATTGGTCCGAGGATGATAGTTTAAATGTTTTGTCTGATGACTATTTTCAAATTGCTTTTGAGGATAACAAGGTAAAAAGTATGGTTTTGTCAGCATATATTCCTATAGACTGATTAAGGTGTTGCCTTTGATTAGATATATTGGATCGTAGCAAACCAGATATGAGGTTTTGTGCGTGATATGGAAATCGGAGTACATATTAAAAAGATGTAGAGAGGTGCTATAAATGTATAAGATGACAAGTGTATATTTAAAATGATTGCAATATTTATTGCCCTGCTATTGACATGCGGATTCCAAAAAGAAAACAATCCTGGGGTCAATACTACAGCTATACATACTGACGATGTTAACGGATAATGGTTATAATCCTGATGCAACAAGTACACCGGAAAAAGAAAAGGAATATTATGAAATATTAAAGAGAGACGGCATGAAGAAAACAGAAAAAACAATTAATTTGCTGGAAAAGTATGGCGTGTTATGATATCAAGGTTGGCGGTTACTTAATAAATTCACATGGAAAGTTTAATGACAGAAGAAAAAAGGAATGCATAAGAAATCTAAGAGTACAAAGGGGCTTTAGCCCCTTTACTCCATTAACCCTTGCTATTGATAATTGCCTTTATTTTGTCTACGTATTTATTGGAGATCGTTTCTGCTATGTCGGGGGATATTCCTTCCGAATATACTCTGCAAAGGGGCATATCCGCATCCGGCAGTACCAGAGACCAGCCGTTTTCAAAAATAAACTTCACACCGTCTAAAAGCTCCACCTTGTTGCCGCTTTTTTCAGTTATCAGGGTTCTCATTACCCGGCCCTTTGTTTCCCAAGGACAGAATATTTTCTTTTTACTTACATAGAAATTGGGTATTTCTTCAAGAGTTTGCGTGAGGGAGGTATCCATAACACATAAGTACTCAATTATCTTTACCAAACCTGCGATGGCATCGAAATTTAGTAGAAACTGATCCATATTTTCGCGGTTCTTAAAAAGGTTATGGTTTAGCATTTGTTCCATTACCGCCTGAGGAGAGGTTTTTGTCCTTACCACCTTGCCATTGTATTTTTTTGCCATTGCTTCAATAATCGACGGTGCTGTTATGGGCACCACTACTTTGGAATTCGGGTTAGACTTAAAGGTTATAAGGGAAGTAAGAGATAAGAAAAGGTCGTCTTTAACTACATTTCCGTTCTTATCTATAAGAATAAGGGTTTCGGCGTTGCTGTCTATAAAGGCGGCAAAGCTGGCATCTTTGCTCTTAATCTCTTCAACGATGGACTCAGTCTCATTTATACTGGTGGAGGAAAAGCTTGCAACCTCACAACCTAAGTCGGTAAGCATGGGTACAACGATGGAAATTACGAAATCCGACGGTGAAACTATACAAATTTTTGGAGGATTGTTCTTTATGGAGTCAACATTAATATCATTTAATATTGAACGCACATAGTAGTTTTTGAAATCCGTAATATTGTTGAGTCGGCTGATTTCGTCACCGGAGCAACGTTTAAAATCTTCCCTTGAAAAGGAATTCTCTATTTTTCTTTCTGTAACCCTGCTGATGCTTGCACCCTTTGAATCCATAAAGTCAACCTTGAGTTTGTTCGGATTGCCTTCGCTGAGCTTAATATGGATTCCGCCCTCGACAGAGAGAAAATTGATGGCATGACGGGCTAATGGGGTTAGAAGACTGCTCATGTTAAATACCTCCACGCCCACGGAGAGAATGCCGGAAATAAAGGCGTGTTTAAACATTCTGGC
>DAOOJC010000054.1:0-7725 GCA_035384905.1 Acetivibrio sp.
ACAACTCCCTTCATTACCAGTATATTTCCTCTCAAATCATTGAGTGTTTGTCTTAAGTTATTTTATACATTATTCTGACACAAAACTTTGAATTTTAAACATGGTTTTTTTCACATTTGGTGATTGAAATAACAACTCCGTCACCGGGAAGAATCCAATCCTTGAAACCGATTTCAAGACCATTGTCCATTGGCTCTTCCACGATTCTGTCCTTATGATTTCCCATAAATCCAAAACTATGCCATGATAATTGGTAAGAAGGGTCGTTTAATATAAAAATTACGTTGTAATTCTTGCAGGGCATGGTTATTTTGTTTGAAAAGCATACGTCATTTAAAGGAACGATTGTCTCAATTACCATATCTATCGTACACTGCTTTTTCACTTTCACATCCCAAGATGTGTGAATCTTGACACAATAAGCATCGCTAATGTGAGGACAGTCGTCCGAGATTTGAAGTCCTTCATTAATATTTGCTGTGAAATCCTCAGAATCCACAACGAATTTCTTGATCTGAAACAGTTTATTGTTTTCTACCTGTTCAACCCGTTGCATTTCTGCTACAAAGGGTATTTTTATCGTACATTCTTTTTTTGAAGGATTTATAATTTCAAACTTTTTCCTTATAGTTTTTGATATATAGTTATCGGTAACCTGACACTCAATCCTTGTTTTGTAGCTCTGATAGTAACACTCATTCAATAGGGAAGACAGCTCTTGCTCAAAGAAGTTGTAAAAGTTGTCCTTATCGTGATTGTTATATCTGAAATAAAGCTCTTTTTCTAATTTCTCCTTTAGATCCTTCATCTCATTCCTGCTCAGTCTGTTGATGAAGTCATGCTTAACCAATGTTTCTGTCGACTCCACCCAGAATTTCAGCAGGTTTATAAACGTGGAGGTAATGAGGGAAACTCCAACGCTTCTTATTATAGCCAAAATGATATCACCGAAGATACCCAGATAAAATGCGTTTTTAGGCGGAAAAAACAGCTCAAAATATGAAGCCGAGAATATTAATAACGTCCCGATTATAAATAAAAACAAAGAAATAATACGAAGCCTTTTGATCATAATATATCATCTCCATACATTTCGTATTAGTATAATATATTATGTATAATAGAAAATAATAACAGGTTTTCGTTGTGATTATAATTTTTATTAATAAAATTATTGGGTTGAATTTAAGAAATTACCGATTTTTCATAACTTTAATAATATACACCCATCAAAAGCTTAAAAAAACAATTGCACCAATATGCAGGATTGAATATTGACTCTTGCAATTATTAATGTTACCATAATGTATCATATGATATATCAATATTGTCGAAAAGTATCAAATGCAATGATAAGCATATGTATGATTCGATTATGTTTATGCATTAAAATATTATGTGGAAGGTGGAAAGAAAATGTTTGTGTCGAAAGCACTGAAAATCAACAGTAAGAATCATCTGGAAATCGGTGGATGCGACTGTGTGGACTTGGTAAATGAATACGGTACTCCCTTGTATGTTATGGATGAGGGTCTGATTAGGGAAAACTGCGGTTTATATAAAAATGCCATGGACAAATATTATAACGGAAACGGTTTGGTCCTTTATGCAAGCAAGGCATTGTGTACTATGGCAATGTGCAGAATAGCACAACAGGAGGGTCTGGGTCTGGATGTGGTATCCGGCGGAGAACTGTATACTGCAATAAAAGCGGGATTTCCCATGGACAGGATATATTTTCACGGCAACAACAAGACGATGGAAGAGTTGGAGCTGGCTATCGACAGCAATATTAGAAGAATAGTTGTCGATAACAGACAGGAGCTTCACCGCATAAATGAAATTGCATCCAGTAAAGGAAAAACCGCCAGTATTTCCTTTAGAATAAAGCCGGGAATTGATGCCCATACCCATGACTTCATACAAACCGGTCAGATTGATTCGAAATTCGGTGTTGCCCTTGAAAACGGTGAAGCTCTGGAGATTGTGTCAGAGGCAGTAAAGCTAGGTAATATTAACGTAGCAGGATTGCACTGCCATATCGGATCCCAGATTTTCGACATAAAACCATTTGAGGAAGCAGCAAGAGTGATGCTGGAGTTTATCGCCCAAATAAAGGAACAGTTGGGGGTTGAAATTGAAGAATTAAATCTTGGAGGAGGGTATGGTATAAAATATACTCCCCAGGATGATCCCATAGAATATGACAAATACATTGAGTCTGTCTCCAAGGTTATAAGAAATGTTTGTGATAATAAAGGTATTAAGTTACCCTTCATAGTTATGGAGCCCGGAAGGTCCATTGTTGCATCTGCAGGTATCACATTGTACAAAGTCGGAACAATAAAAGATATCAAGGGTGTGAGAAAATACGTAGCGGTTGACGGCGGTATGGGGGACAATCCGAGGTTCGCCCTGTATCAGTCGAAGTATGATGCCGTTATCGCAAACAGACCCGATGCACCGAAAACTGAGAAAATAACAATTGCCGGCAAGTGCTGCGAATCCGGCGACCTTTTGGCAAAGGATATTATGATGCCGGAAGTAAAGGAAGGAGACATTTTAGCTGTTCTGGCTACAGGAGCTTACAACTATTCAATGTCAAGCAATTACAACCGTATACCTAGGCCTCCTGTTGTTCTTGTAAAGGACGGTAAGGCAAGGGTTATTGTAAAAAGGGAGGACTATAATGATATCATAAGAAATGACGTTTTGCCCGAAGACTTATAAACTAAATAATATCTTCATTTACTAAAAAAAGTAACAGAAACAGAAAGAAAATGTTGAGTAAATTTCAATGATATGCTATTAATTATATATATATAACAAACAAAGGGGGAGTAGATATGAAGATTAAAGTAAAAGAAACATTTTTTGTTTTAGTTTTAATTGCAGTGGTTTTCTGTAATACGGTTTATTCTAATGCTTCAGAGAACATGTTGGAGTATAGGACAATCGATGACATAGTGGAATGCTACCAAAGAAATCCATTCCGTATTAACGTATCTGTTTCTGATCCATATGAGATTGAACCAAATGCTGAACCTCCATATGTTGCAGGGAGTTTAAAAAGAGAGTATTTGGAGGAAGCATTAAATTGTGTTAATTTTTTGCGTTATCTGGTTGGGCTTCCCGATGATATTGAATTAAATGACACCTATAACAACTATGCCCAGCATGCTACAATAGTATTTGAAAGATTAAAACAATTAACTCATTATCCTAAAAAACCCGATGATATGCCTGATGATTTTTATAGTCTTGCATATAATGGAGCTTCAAATTCTAATATTGCTTACGGCTATGCATCTTTAATGAATAGTATTATGGGATATATGAAAGATGAAGATGATAGTAATATTAGTATCGTAGGACACCGCAGATGGCTGTTGAATCCAAGTATGACGAAAATAGGATTTGGACAGTGTGGTATTTTTTATAGTGCATATGTAGCTGATATGAGTAGAAGTCCCTCCATTAAATTTGACTTTATATCATGGCCTGCAAGAAATAATATGCCTAGGGAGTATTTTTACAATAGCAACATACCTTGGTCAGTTAATCTTGGCAGCAATTATGCTAATCCATCTCTTGATGATGTTGAAGTTACTCTTACGAGAAGAAGTGACAACAAAGTATGGATTTTTAATAAAAACAATATTGAAGAATATGGGTATTTTAATGTAAATAATGATGGTTATGGAATGAAAAAGTGTATTATTTTCAGACCCAATGGTGTCGGTAGTTACTATAAGAATGATGTTTTTGATGTAAACATCAAAGGAATAAGGCATTATACCGACGGACCAACTGAGATTAATTACACAGTTGAATTTTTCAGTTTGACAGATGCTATTGATGAAAGGGAAAAAAATTTTAAATATGGAGATGTAAACGGAGATGGAGATATAGATTCATTGGATTTAACGATATTGAAAAGATATCTTCTAAGGAAAATGGATATATCAGATGATAGACCGGCAGATTTAGATGGTGACGGAGATATAAATTCAACTGATCTCACATTGCTTAAACGGTATATTTTAAGAAAAATCGATCGTTTTCCTGTTGAAACCTAAATTTTTAATGTAAGGTTTTTCTTCTTCAGATTATAAAGGTTGGCAGCTATCTAAAAAAGATAGATGTCAACCTTTATTTATTGTTAAGCATGGTGCAAATATGTATTTTGTCAAAGCAAATAGCAAAAAAAAAGTGCTCTTTTTTTTGTTTATATCTGATATAATTAATTTTATAAAAAAAATTGAGGGGGAGAAAATGGATATAAAAAAAATAACTACTTACGCTATAGTTTATGCTTTAATTGTTATATCTGTTCCTGTTTTCTTTAACAGCTTATGGTTAAAACCAATGCCGGATTTAGAAATCTATGATGGATCCCTTGATTTTTTAGGCTCAAATGCTATGGCGGATATTTATGAGCTTGTCAAGGAATATCCCGAGAGAGTAGTAGGCAGTGAAAATGCGAAAAAATCTGCACGGTGGATTGGGGATAGATTTAAAAAATTGGGGCTTGATACATATACGCAAGAATTTACCTGCTGGAGTTTCAAAGAAAGTGATGAAGAACCCTCATTAAGCGATTATTACGAAAAAGTCAAAGGGATAAATGTTGTTGGCGTAAGCAAGGGTAAGAGTGAAGAAATACTTCTTATCGGTGCCCATAGGGACGTACTTTATACCATTGAAGGTGCCCAGGATAATGCAACAGGAACGGCATCCATGCTGGAGCTTGCCCGGGTTTTGACCGACGAGGAGCACTACTATACATATATGTTTCTATCCTTTGATGCTGAGGAAATAGGTCTTGTAGGTTCAGAGAAATTCGTTAAAAGCAACCCGGGTCTTAATATCAAGCTGGCTTTAATTCTTGACTGTGTTGGATACAAGAATGCAGATACCATTGGTTATTACCAGTTTGCCACCGGGAAAGGTGCTTCACCTCTTTGGACTGTTTCATTAGCTCAAAAACTCATGAATGAAAGAAACCTGCCAATGTATTATCTTGACGAGGATGGCGGGTTTGATACTTTATCAATAAATACATTCAATGTTTATTTAGACAAATTACTTAAAAAAAGAGTGTTCGGCAGTTCAAATACCGATACGGGACCTTTTGTCGACAGAAGTATTCCTGCAATAGGTTTTATTGCTGCAAAAACCGGAGAAATTGTGGATCCCGAGTTGGCTTTTCACACAGAAAATGATAACACTTCCTTGGTAAGTGAATTTACCCTTGACAGGATTGGAAAATTTGCAGAGCAGTATATAAGAAGTGTTGAACTGAACCGATTTGAAGGAGATTTTAATAAAAGCTTTTACGTGGTGGCTGGAGAAAAATACTTGGTCTTTTTACCCATAGCCGTTTTCATGGTTTTTATAGCTGTTTTGTTTATTATATTGTGGGCATTGACGGCATCTGATGTCATTAAAAATTCCAAACCTTTTTTAGGGTTTTTGAAAAAAGAGATCAAATGGCTCGTCCCGATTCTTTTGATATCAATGGTATCAACCTTTTCCCTGATGCTGTTAAAAGAAGTCATGGTTTTAGATTTTGTTGCTATATTATTCCTCCTTGCACTTTTTATTATAGGTTTTCTCACAATATTGTCAGTACTTGTTCTGAGATTTGTATTTGTTATTAAGAGTAAGGCAGATTACTATGAGACAACAAAATATCAGAGAATATTACTTAATACTGTTTATATCATTGTCTTCTTTCTGGTAACAATAATCTATAATGTCCTGGTGGCAGCTGTGCTTTTGGGACTTCCCATAATTATAATGGGCAGGATGGGATTTAAAAACATAGGTATCAGAATCCTTTGGGGAGTTATATTTGCCATATGGTCAGTAATTGAGGCAGAGTTGCTGCTAATTTGCCTTCAGCCATATATTTTAGAAATACTAACCTTTAAGCCGGTGTTTTTAATTTTTTTGTTTGTATTTATTTGGTGCACAACCTTTATCTATACCGTAAGCTCACCGGCTATACCGAGAAGAAACTTGTACGTCCGGTAAATATGAAGAAAAATATACCGTAAAATCTAAATAATACTTTAGTAAAAACTACTTCGGCAGATGACGGTTGTATTTAGTTTAAGGAGTGATAATAGTGGAAATAATAGTAGGACATATGAATACGGATTATGACAGTATTTCATCCATGGTAGCTGCGAGCTGTCTTTATCCTGAAGCAGTTATGGTTCTTCCTGGAACGGTGACAAAGTACGTCAGGAAATTTTTGAACCTATACAGGGATTCCTTTGATTTTAAAACCCTCAACGATATAGACATAAATCAGGTTAACAGAATAATTATTGTGGACACCAACTCAAAGTCCAGATTGGATAGCAAGCTTTCAGATATTCTCGATAGACCCGGTGTTGATAAAATAGTATACGACCACCATCCTGAAGCTGACGATATGATTGAAACAAAAAACTTGAAATTAGAAAAAACCGGTGCATGTGTTACAATGCTTGTGAGGGAAATACAAAACCTTAATATTGACATTTCACCCCTGGAAGCAACGGTGATGATTCTTGGAATATATGCGGATACCAATTGCCTGACCTTTGAAAGTACAACCGCTGAAGATGCCCATACCGTTGGATTTCTGCTGTCTAAGGGAGCAAACCTTCAAGTGGTAGAAGAATACCTCTCAACCCATTTGAGCACGGAACAGATGGAACTTCTTGCCCTTATGAGTAAAAACGCCAAAGTTATCGATGTAAAAGGCTTTCAAATTGCCGTCTCAACGGTAAAGCTTGATAAGTACGTGGACAATGCAGCCTTTTTAACCGGCAAGCTCATGGAAGAAAGAGACGTTGATGCTTTTTTCTCAATACTGAGAATGGATGACAAAACTTATATCATAGGAAGAAGCGATGAAGAAGAAATAGATGTAGGTTTTATATTGGGCTTTTTGGGAGGAGGAGGTCACCCGGGAGCCGGTTCGGCCAAAACTTCCGAAGAGGATATTGAAATGCTTTCATCCCGGCTTGAGGATTTACTCAATAATAATGTTTTATCTGTTACCAGGGCAAAAGACATAATGAGCACACCGGTAAAAACGGTAACTGAGGATACCAGTATTGACGAAATCGGAGATATTATACTGCGGTACGGTCATTCGGGATTTCCGGTTATAAAAGAGGGCGAGCTTTGCGGAATTATATCCCGAAGGGATGTTGAAAAAGCAATTTACCACGGTTTCGGTCATTCCCCGGTTAAGGCTTACATGACAAAAAAAGTAATAACTATCGATCCCGAAACTCCGGTAAGGACCATTGAGAATTTGCTGGTGGAACACAACATAGGCAGGCTTCCCGTTATAAGCGGAAATGAGCTTGTGGGAATAGTTACCCGAACGGATATAATAGCCACTCTGTTTGGTAATAATAGCAAATATTGGAGTAAGAAGAACAAAGCTTCCGATTTGTCCAGATGCAGCTACAAATTAAACAACCTGGCCGACAGGATTAAAGACCTTCCCGAAAGGGTTGTAAGAGCACTGGCCGATGCAGGAAGAATTGCCGATGAGGAGGGTTTTGTCGCCTATGTGGTGGGAGGATTTGTCCGTGACCTGATACTTGGGATAGAACACGTCCATGTAGTTCTCGCCCGAGACCTCCTCGTCGTACAGGCCATACCACACGTCGGTGTAGATGAAGTCGACGCCCTTGATGCACTCGATGTCGTCGG
>DAOOJC010000055.1:0-7661 GCA_035384905.1 Acetivibrio sp.
AGTTTCTCCTGATTTGTCAACGACCTTTTGAATTGACTTTGTATTTTCTTCTATAAATCGGGTGAGTTCAAGCCCTTCTGTCGCCAATACAGAAAACAGGGAGGATGTGTACGAAACTATACCGTTGCAATTTAGAAATGTTGAATATGAAATGCACTGTGTTAAAGTGCTTGATAAAAATGATATAAAAAAGATTTATTTGGAAAAGGATGTTGGCGGCGGTAAGGTATCCATATTTGCCCATTCAAATCCTGAAATAAGTATTTTTTCTTCCGGAAGAATTATGGGTGATGACCTGTATGCGGGCTTTGAAATAAATGAAACTTACTATAATTTGGGTAAATTTTATATGGATGTCTATGATGAAAGGATAAAGGCAGAGGAAAATTGGGCTAGCGAAATTGATTTTTGCGGTATTAAACTGTTAAGAATATGTGGTGCTATGGGGCTTGATTATTATCATACCAATTATTATTCATTTCATGATGGGAAACCCGGTACTTTTTTAATTACGAGCGGAAGGGGCATTGAAAGAGACATAGATAATGACGGAAAAGAAGAAATAATTTCTTCGTCGGGAGGGTCAACTTCATCGACCTTCATATATAAATATGAGAAAGGCTGCATCAAAGAGTGCCACCTTAATCCGGTGCTTGATAATGCTATTGCTGTTTTTTATGACGAAAATACAAACAATTTTCTGGCTTACTATCCCGACGGGAAATTTAAGTCAAAACGATTTAAATATAACGGTGAGGAAATGTTATTATTGGATATGGAGTACAGACCCGGTCAATTCCAAAACTATTTGGAACGGGTCAAGGAAAGGCTGTTATTAAAAAAGAAGGAGTAAAAAGCAGGCATAGCTATCGAAAACACCGGGTGGATATGCAAGATACCGTTATGATATAATGTTTCGTGCAAAAAAATAGAAGTGAGGTCATAGTGTGGACAACAATATAAAAATAGAAAAAGCAGTGTTACATATTCTGGACAACAATGTCGGTATTCCTGTGCTCTCGGACAAGGAATTGGAAACGGATAATGAAACAAACAGTTTTTTGGAGAAGCACATTGAGAAGTTGTTAAATGACAGCAATTTAAAGGAAGCCAAGTTTATAGGAGATTCCAATAGCATGAGGGATTTGTGCCGGCACTTGGCAGATAATTCCGGCGATTTTTTGCAAGCAAGCATTTATACTGCTCAAAGACTGTTTGATATTATGACGAAAAATGTTGATATCGTACCGGCAGATCTGATATGTTGCCTTTTTAATTATGTCGGTCAACCTTACTTTGGTATTTTGAAGTTAAATTACAAGACCGGTTTTACTCATTATGTTGAAAAGGTCGAAGAAGGCAATGTCAACACCATTATACGGCACAGGACCCTTTTGCCGTCGGATTCACAAAAGATAGATGAATGTGCCTTTATAAACTTAAATAGTTTTGACATTAAGCTTATTGAAAAAGTATATGAAATAAATGGCGAAAAGGAGTTTTATCTGTCCAGGCTTTTTTTGATTTGTTCAACAAATCTTTCAGACAATGAAAAACTGAAAATCATTGATAAAGTTACCCAAAAGATAAACAAGAAATTTTTCGATGAAGATTTTAATAATATTGCAAAGCTAAAAAAAGCGGTATCGGAAAGCCTTGAAGAGACAAGTTCTATTGAACTGAATACAATTGCAGATGAAGTTTTTGAAAACAATCTGGAGATAAAAAGCGAATATATTGCTGAAATACAAAAGGCAGGTTTGGATGAAGAAACAATATCCGTACCACAAAAGCTTGCAGAAAGAAAATACAGGACTTCTAAAATTAAAACCGATACTGGTGTGGAAATAAACTTTCCGTCAAGTTATTATAACGATAAAGACAAACTGGAGTTTATTAACAATCAAGACGGAACCGTATCAATACTAATAAAAAATGTAAACAAGATAACTAATAAGTAAAACAGAAATCATATGACTAAAATTTAATTATCTGATAATAATAATAGTGATTATTACAAAAAAACAAATCATATGACATGAATTGTTTTATATAAAAGCCGGTAAAGAAGGACCGGGACAGCTAAAGCAAAAGTTTGTTAAAAAATTATTTATTTTTTACTTTTGGTATTGAAAATAGAAATGAAATAATATAAAATGGTTGATGTTATATGATAATCTTGCCAGTTGGTGAATTTATTACTGCATTCATACTATCTGGTGACTGATATAAGCATTATTAGATTATTTATTTACATAGGAGGCGATATTAATGGCAGTAAAAGTAGGTATTAATGGTTTTGGACGTATCGGACGTCTGGTTTTCAGGGCTTCGCTCAACAATCCTAATGTTGAGGTTGTAGGTATCAACGATCCATTCATTGACCTGGAATATATGCAATATATGTTAAAGTATGACACAATTCACGGTCAATTCAAAGGTGAAATTTCCGAAGATAACGGCAAGCTTGTTGTAAATGGAAAGAAAATAAGTGTTTATGCTAGCATGGATCCGGCTGAGATTCCTTGGAGCGAATGCGGAGCAGACTATATTGTTGAATCAACAGGAGTATTCACAACAACAGAAAAGGCTTCAGCTCACTTTAAGGGCGGTGCCAAAAAGGTTGTAATCAGTGCTCCGTCTGCTGATGCACCGATGTTTGTAATGGGTGTTAACAATGACAAGTATACTAAGGACATGAAGGTTGTTTCAAATGCTTCATGTACAACAAACTGTTTAGCACCTCTTGCTAAAGTTATTCATGACAACTTTGGAATTATCGAAGGATTAATGACAACTGTTCACGCTACAACTGCAACACAGAAAACAGTTGACGGTCCTTCAAAGAAAGACTGGAGAGGCGGCCGTGCTGCTGCTGGTAATATAATTCCTTCTTCCACAGG
This sequence comes from Acetivibrio sp., assembly GCA_035384905.1. Taxonomy (GTDB): domain Bacteria; phylum Bacillota; class Clostridia; order Acetivibrionales; family Acetivibrionaceae; genus Hungateiclostridium. The sequence goes on from DAOOJC010000055.1 coordinate 2,904, forward strand.
AGCTGCAAAAGCTGTTGGAAAGGTTATTCCGGAATTGAACGGCAAATTGACAGGTATGTCCTTCAGGGTTCCGACTCTTGACGTATCAGTTGTTGACTTGACCTGCCGTCTTGAAAAAGCTGCTACTTATGATGAGATTAAGGCAGCTGTTAAAAAGGCTTCAGAAAACGAATTAAAGGGAATTTTGGGATACACGGAAGATATGGTTGTATCATCAGACTTCATTGGTGATGCACGTACATCGATTTTTGATGCAGGAGCAGGTATTTCATTGAACAGCAACTTCGTTAAACTCGTTTCATGGTACGACAATGAATGGGGTTATTCAAACAAAGTAGTTGATTTAATAGTTCATATGGCTTCTGTAGATGCGAAATAATTGTCTGTTTTATAAAATGGCAATTAAAAAAGGTTCGGTTTCGACCGAACCTTTTTGTGAATAAGTTCATAGACACTTAGAGCAATCTTTATTATTCAATAATACTATAGTGTTCAATAAGTAAGGAGCGTGAAGAATTATGGCAATGATGAACAAGAAATCTATTGAAGAAATTGACGTAAAGGGAAAAAAGGTAATAGTCAGGGTTGATTTTAACGTGCCCTTGGATGAGAACGGAAAAATCACTGATGACAAGAGAATAGTCGGTGCTCTTCCAACCATTAAGTACTTAGTAGATAATGGAGCAAAAACCATATTGGTTTCTCATCTTGGAAGACCGAAAGACGGCTTTGAGGACAAATACAGTATGAAGCCAACAGCTCTCAGACTTGGCCAGCTCCTCGGCAAAGAAGTCATTATGGCAAAGGATGTTATCGGGCCGGATGCGAAAGAGAAAGCTGCTGCATTAAAAGACGGAGAAGTTTTGATGCTCGAGAATGTAAGATTCCACAAGGAAGAGACTAAAAATGATGCCGCTTTTGCAAAGGAATTGTCTGAGTTGGCTGAAATTTATGTAAATGACGCATTTGGAACTGCTCACAGGGCCCACGCTTCAACAGCAGGTCTTGCGGATTATTTGCCGGCAGTATGCGGTTACCTCATTCAAAAGGAAATTGATATAATGGGCAAGGCTTTATCAAATCCTGAAAGACCTTTTGTAGCAATATTGGGCGGTGCCAAGGTTTCAGATAAAATTGGTGTTATCGAAAACTTAATCGGCAAGGTTGATTATCTGATAGTTGGCGGAGGTATGGCTTATACCTTCTTTAAAGCAAAGGGTTACGGCATAGGCACTTCCATATGTGAAGACGATAAAGTGGAACTGGCAAAGAGCTTGCTTGAAAAGGCAGAAAGCCAAGGCGTTAAGCTGATGCTTCCTGTGGACAATGCGGTAGGAAAAGAGTTTAAAAATGATACTGAAAGCAAGGTTGTTGCTTCAAATCAGATTCCTGACGGTTGGATGGGAATGGACATTGGTCCTGAAACAATCAAGCAGTATTCCGAAGTAATTAAGAAGGCCAAAACTGTAGTTTGGAATGGACCGATGGGAGTATTTGAGTTTGCAAATTTCGCAAACGGAACAAAAGAAGTGGCAAAAGCTGTTGCCGAGTCCGGTGCGATTTCAATAATTGGTGGCGGAGATTCTGCTGCAGCTGTTGAGCAACTGGGTTTTGCAGATAAAATAACTCACATTTCTACTGGTGGCGGTGCATCATTGGAGTTTCTGGAAGGAAAAGTGCTGCCGGGAATAGATGTATTAATGGATAAATAAGGGGAGAAGATGTAAATGAGCAGAAAAATTATTGCAGCTGGAAACTGGAAAATGAATAAGACAGCTAAAGAAGCTGTTGAGTTTGTGAATGCTTTAAAAGGCAGAGTTGCAGATGCCGATTCTGAGGTAGTAGTAGGGGTGCCTTTTGTATGTTTGCCTGGCGTTATAGAAGCTGTTAAAGGGTCAAATATCAAGGTTGCCGCACAAAACATGCACTGGGAGGAGAAAGGTGCATTTACCGGAGAAGTTTCCGGGCCGATGCTGGCTGACCTTGGGGTTGATTATGTCATTATAGGCCACTCTGAAAGGAGACAGTACTTCGGTGAAACCGATGAGACCGTCAATAAAAAGGCTCATGCTGCATTTAAGTATGGATTAAAGCCGATTATTTGCGTAGGTGAGTCCCTGACTCAAAGAGAGCAAGGAATTACAGCCGAACTGGTAAGATATCAGGTAAAAATTGCTTTATTGGATCTTTCGGCAGATCAGGTCAAAAATACTGTAATTGCATATGAACCGATTTGGGCAATAGGTACCGGTAAGACTGCTACAAGCGAGCAAGCAGAGGAAGTTTGTGCAATAATAAGGGGCTGTATTAAAGAGCTTTATGGCAGCGATGTTGCAGAAGCTGTAAGGATTCAATATGGCGGAAGTGTTAATGCGGCTAATGCATCGGAACTTTTCAACATGCCCGATATTGATGGAGGACTTGTTGGGGGAGCAAGTCTCAAACTTGACGACTTTGAAAAAATAGCAAAGTATAATAAGTAAGTGCTTAATTTATAAATCATGCATTACTTAGCGGTTAGTTTTAGTAATTGATTTTGATTAGTGGATTTTATGCTAAGATAGCTCCATCAATAAACGTGGGGCTATTTTATTAGTAGGATTTCACGAAGTGAAATTACTAAAAAGCGATGGGGGTTCGATGCCCCCGGAGCTTTTGCTGAGTAGGATTTCACGAAGTGAAATTACTAAAAAGCGATGGGGCTTTAATACCCCTGGAGCTTTTGTTAAGTGGGATTTTCCGAAGTCAAAGGAACGAAAAGTTTTGGCATTTTGAGTCAAGAAGACCGTAAACTTGATTCATTCTTATTAAATAAATGAGGTGTAATACAATGAATAAAAGGTTAGTAACTTTGATTATATTAGACGGTTTTGGCATAAATGAAAGAGAAGAAGGGAATGCCATAAAAGCTGCCAATAAACCCAATATAGACAGATTTATGAGTCAGTATCCCAATACCCGTATTCGCACCAGCGGCTTGGATGTGGGGTTGCCGGAGGGCCAAATGGGTAATTCCGAGGTAGGTCATACCAATATTGGAGCAGGAAGAATAGTGTACCAGGAACTGACAAGGATAACCAAGTCTATAAAAGACGGTGATTTTTTTGAAAAGAAAGAATTTCTTGATGCAATAGACAACTGCAGAAAGAATAATTCAAAGCTGCATCTTTTCGGACTGTTATCTGACGGAGGTGTTCACAGTCACAACACCCATTTGTATGGGCTTTTGGAACTGGCTAAAAAACAGAATTTTAATAATGTCTATGTTCACTGCTTTTTTGACGGAAGGGATGTTCCCCCCGATAGTGCAAAAGGTTATGTTGAAGAGCTTGAGAGCAAACTCAAGGAAATCGGCGTTGGCAGAATAGCTTCGGTTATGGGAAGGTACTATTCCATGGACAGGGACAAGAGGTGGGAAAGGGTCAAGCTTGCATATGATGCCATGGTTTTGGGAAAAGGCTTGACAGCTTCGAGTGCAGTAGAGGCAGTGGAAGAATCCTATAAAAGAGAAGAGTTTGACGAATTTGTAAAGCCTACGGTAATTATGAAAGGTGATAAACCGGTGGCAACCATTGATAAGAATGACTCGATAATATTCTTTAATTTCAGGCCCGACAGGGCAAGAGAAATAACAAGAACCTTTACCGACGTTGATTTTGACGGTTTTGAAAGAGGAAAGGGTTATTTCCCGGTGTTTTTCGTATGTATGACCCAATATGACGTGACAATTGAAAACGCTGTTGTGGCTTTCAAGCCTGAAAGCCTTACCAATACTTTTGGCGAATATATCAGCAAGCATGGGTTCAAACAGCTTCGTATTGCAGAAACGGAGAAATATGCTCATGTAACCTTCTTCTTTAACGGCGGAGTAGAAGCAGTATATGATGGGGAGGACAGGGTATTGATTAATTCTCCTAAGGTTGCGACCTATGACATGAAGCCTGAAATGAGTGCGTATGAAGTAACTGACAGCGTACTTGAGTGCATAAATTCAAAAAAATACGACGTAATAATACTTAACTATGCAAATCCTGACATGGTAGGACACACTGGAGTGTTTAATGCAGCAAAATCTGCAATTGAGGCTATAGATGAATGCCTTGGAAAGGTGGTTCCTGCGGTGCTTGACCAGAATGGGGTAGTGTTCATCACTGCAGACCATGGAAACTCCGAACAGATGGTTGATTATGAAACGAGCAGTCCTTTTACGGCACATACAACAAATCCTGTTCCGTTTATTGTGATGGGACTTGGGGACATTGAGCTTAAAGAGGGAAGATTGGCTGACCTTGCACCTACAATGCTTGGTATTTTAGGGCTCGAAAAGCCTGCTGAAATGACCGGGGAGTCATTGATAAAAAAGAAATAAGCTCTTGTAGACGTGCCATCAAAGAAAAGTGTGTACTCCGGAAAGGTTATTACTTGAGAAAAATTGCACTATAATATATAATAATTCATAAAAAGGACAAAATTTGACCTGCTTGGTGAGTGCGTATCAGTAGCAAAAAAAGGAAGGTCAGTATGAAGAAATCATTGTTTGGTATAAAAAATCAAGTAACAAATCTGAAGGATTTTTATAATATGGGTTCACAGTCATTGGCGAATATTTTGAAGGAGAGAATTTCCGGATGGTTTATAGCCTTTAGTATAGTTAATATGATTGTTTTATTGATACAGGCTTCCGGTTTACTGCCGGTAACATATCGGGGTTTGCTGGGAATATTGGAAATAGGTCTTTCGATATTTCTCTCCTATCGT
>DAOOJC010000056.1:0-7373 GCA_035384905.1 Acetivibrio sp.
TATGATGAGTATCATGGCTGACCGCCCACAGGTTGAAGAGATGATTGCAAGGAGTGGTCTTAACTTAAGCCTTGCTAATATTAATTCACCGGAACAGACGGTTATAGGAGGAAAACAGGATCAAATCCTGCGAATGGAAGAGTATTTGTCCCAAAACGGGGTTTTGTTTAAGAGGCTTGGTGTATCCCACGCATTTCATACAGAGCTTGTATCCCAAGCAGCAGAAAGCTTTTACAGCAAAATCAAGGACATGGTGTTTGATGTGCCAAAGACCAAGGTTATGGCTTGCCACAGGGTGGATTTTTATCCCGATACCAAAGACGGAATGAGCAGCATGCCTTCATTGCTGAAAGATCAAATAAATTCGGTGGTCTGCTTTAAAGATGCTGTATTAAAGCTCTATGAAAAAGGCGTGAGAGTTTTTATTGAGGCAGGTCCTTCATCGGTGCTTACAAACCTTGTAAAGGTTATCCTTGATGGCAAGGATGTCAGGGTTGTGGCGTCAAACAGTAAAAGAAAGGATTCCGTAGAGGGATATAAAGAGGCTTTGGCAGAGCTTTTTGCCTGCGGTATGGATGTTTATACTCTTCCTTCAAAAAAAGATATGGGATGCGTTCGGAAAGCGAGAAAAAGAACAATAAATACTCTGCCGTGCCCTTGAAGAAGGACAGCATTGTGTATAGTGGGGTTTCTGTCGGATTGCCGGGTACATACAAGCATGTATTTTCGGATAACAACTTCGATCTGATTTTTGAAGGTAAAAACCTTATAGAAATGCTGACCGATGAAGAGGCAAGCAGCATGGTGGATTTAAATATCACAAGGCTTATAAAAAACGAAAAGGAAACCGCTTTTAAGAAACTGTTATCAATTAATGATGTTATAAGGCTTGCCGGGAAGCTTGGCAAGATTGATATGCTAAACGACTATAAAATTGACGAGAAGGTACTGAGGCAGATGACCGCGACTGTGTGTGCGGGAGTTGCTGCAGGATATGAGGCTCTGAAGGATGCGGGTATTCCTCTTGTAAGAGAGCATATAAAGACTTCAACAGGAACTTCTCTGCACGGAAGGCTTGTGCTTCCGGAGGACATGCAGGAAGACACCGGAATAATTTTTGCCAACGGGTTCTTAGCGGTGGAACCTTACATAAGTGAGGTTTCAAGGTATGTTGCATCGAAATTCGGAGCAAAGTCAAGAAATGACTTAACTGATTTTTATGAAAAGGTGATTGAGAGGGTAAGCGACAATGAAGTGAGGAAGCTTTTATCCGATTGGTTTGTATTTCACTACTCAAAGCTTTTAGGAGACTTGGGCGAAGAAGATATTTATGTATTTAATCGTGATTTTATGGCATTGATATCTTCACAGGCAAATAACAGGCTTGCCCAGTTTATCGGGGCAAGGGGGCCGAATTTCCACATCAGTGCCGCCTGTTCTTCCACTGCCACTGCGGTTACCATTGCTGAGGACCTTATCCGCGGCGGGCATGCAAGGAGAATGATTGTTATCGGTGCTGAAAATGCTACATCAAAAACGACTCTGCCCTGGGTCGGTGGATGTTTCTTAAGTACTGGTGCTGCTACTACTTCTTCCGATGTCTTCGAGGCAGCGGTACCTTTTGATAAGAGAAGAAACGGAATGATTCTTGGGGCAGGTGCTCTAGGGCTGGTAATGGAAAAGGAAGAAGATGTAGAGAGAAGGGGCATGAATGGAATTTGCCGTATTTTAGGCACCCATTCCTTTAATACTGCCGGGCATCAGTCAAAGATTGACAAAAACGCTTATTGTACTGAACTGGACAGGTTCATGACCAGAATGGAAAGAGAGCATGGTTTTGACAGAAACAGCATTGCACCGAAAACGGTGTATTATTCCCACGAAACCTTTTCGCCAAGAGAAGGGGGCTGTGCCCAGACTGAAGCGGCAGCTCTTAAAAGGACTTTCGGAGAAAAATACAAGGATATAAAGGTCATCAATACTAAAGGGATGACCGGTCATACCATGGCGGCATCCATAGAAGAGGCTATAGCTGCGAAAGCCTTGCAGTATCAGAGAATCCCGCTGGTGGTAAATTATAAAGAGCCGGATCCCGATTTAGAAGGCTTGAATTTATCCCGAGGCGGTCCTTACAGCTTTGAGTATGTTATAAGGATGGTAGCAGCATATGGGGGTCAGGGAAACTACCACCTATTGCAAAGAATAGCATGCACAGAAGACAGGATATTTGATGAAAAGCGGTATGACCAATGGCTGTGCGAGGTTACTGACTCGGCGGAAGCAAAGCTTAATAATTGCGGAAGAATTCTCGTGGCAGAGGCGGCGGAAGGTTTTAAGGAACCGATGGAAAAACCAAGTTTCTTAAGCCCGGGAGTGCCCGGGGCATGTATGGCAGAAGCCAAACCCGCAGAGAAAAATGACAGCCCGGTTGTAAAAAGTGTGAGTGCACAAAAACCAAATAAAGAAAGCACGGCTGTGCAAAGCATGAATACGGGTAATTCAAATGCCGAAAGCTCGGTCATAAAAAGCACCAATACGGGAAATACAAATGCCGAAAGCCCGATTGCACAGAGTCATGATATGACGGATGAGATCTTGGGTATATTTTCGGAAATAACAAAATACCCTAAAGAAATGCTTGACCTGACCATGGAGATTGAGGCCGATTTGGGTATTGATACGGTTAAACAGGCCACTATTTTGTCTATAATATCGGAAAAATACGGAATTCTTCAGGAAGAAAGCTTAAGATTTTCGGATTATCCTACCATCGGACATATACTGGACATGGTTCAACAAAAGGTTTTAAGTGAGGGAAAATTTGAGGAAAGTCCGATGGAGTACCAAAAACCGACAGAGAAAAAACCAATTGCCGAAAATCCGGTCAATGAAAGCCGGGATGAAAAAACAGAAAAGCCGGGCATTGGCTCTATATTTACATCATACACAGATGAGGCTGTAGTAAAAATTCCCGGGAAGAACTTAGAAGATGAAGTTTTTGAAATTGTGTCCCGGGTGACCAACTATCCGATGGAAATGCTGGAGAAGGATATGGAATTGGAAGCCGATTTAGGCATCGATAATATAAGTTACAGCAAATTATTATCGATGCTCGGTGAAAGGTTTGACACGCTTGAATCCGGCAAACTGTTATCCTGCAAGGCCGGTACTATAGGTGAAATTATAGAATGTGTTAAAAAACACCATAGCGATACTTCAGGTTTGGGCTGTAAGGATACCGGACGGGAAGACGGAATGAAGTGCCTTGTAAAAAACAGCAGCGGCTTTGAGAAGAATAATGAAGAAAGGGAGCTTTGCCTTCAAATACCTGTTTTTGTGGAAGAACAAACCGGTGAGAAGGACTTGGATTTAAAGGACTGCAAAATATGGGTTATCGGCGATGACAAGCTATCGGTTGAAAGGGTATCCGGCTATTTGAAAAAACGGAAGTTGGATGTCGAAGAGTTCTTGTTTAAGCCCTTTGAAGAGGATGAGCATCTTGTAAAAAGAGTCCGTGATTTTATATGCCGGGAAGGGAATGTAATTATAGATTGTTCCCATATAGCTGCGAACGTAGAGTTTGATTCAATTGACAGGCAGGAACAGGAGGGATGGTTATTCCTGGGCAGCGAGGCAAGGTTTATATTCTACAAGGAACTTTCCCAAAAGCTTAAAGACCCGAAAATTAGAATTGTATGTGCGGTATCGATGGATGGCTGGCACGGTTATTCTAACAGGGAGGAAATCAGTATCGATCCTTTTTATGGGGCTTTGAGCGGTTTTTACAAAGGACTTGGAAAAGAATGGAGTAATTCGGTTGTGAAAGTTGTCGACTTGGGAGTGAATGAAGGCGGCAAGCTCGAGGATAAAGTTATCGAGATGTTATGCATTGAAACCGAGTCTTCTTCAAAGGACTGTGAAATCGGATACAGGGATGGAAAAAGATATGTTTTCCGGGTGGATTATTTGGACCGAACGAATTTTAAAGAAGCGGACATCCCACAGAATCCGCACTTCCTGATAACGGGCGGAGGACATGGAATCACCTCGGAAATAACCCGGGGGCTTTCAAGAAGGTTTAAAGCTAAATTTACAATAATCGGCAGAACAGAATTGCCGGATAATATCGAAGAGCTTTCTAAGCTTGACAAGGAAAAGCTTGATAATGTCAAGGAGGATATTAAAACAAGACTGGAGGAGACCCATGGACGGGTGACTCCCGCAATGCTGGAACAAGAGGTTAGAGCCCTTGAAAACTCCCTATCGATTAAAAGACTTATGGAAGGAATTGAATCGGACGGCAATGAGGTGCTGTATTTGTCCTGCGATGTCAGGTGCGATGAAGATTTGAAGAGGACTATAGAGCAGGCTGTCGGAAAAAACGGACCGGTCAATATCCTTATCCATGGGGCCGGGATTGAAAAAAGCAGGCTGTTATCCCAGAAAAAACGGGAGGAATTTAGGGAGGTTTTCTCCGTGAAGGCTGAGGGAATGTGCAATCTTTACCGGCTTTTAGACTTAAAGGAATTAAAAGCGGCCTTTGCTTTCTCATCCATATCCGGCAGATTCGGTAACGAAGCACAGATTGACTATTGTTCGGCAAACAGTTTTCTAAGCAGCTTCATGGCTATGGTGAGGGCAAAGCATAAACACATATATGCATTAAGTATTGCATGGTCCGGATGGAAAGACTTGGGTATTGCCTGGAGGAATGAGTATGTAAGAAATCATTCCGAGGAAATGGGGCTGAATCTGATTGAGCCTTCCAGGGGAACGGCAGAGTTTATCAATATTCTGACCGGCAATCTTGAAACCAGGGAGATTATCGTAAGTAAGGGACTTACACGGTTTACTGGTGAAAAGATGTCACGAAGGGTTTATAACGACAAACCGATGATTGATTGGGTCAGCATAAGAGACGGAAGAGTTGAAAAGGCATTCAGGGTTTTTTCTCCCAAAAGGGATGCAATTATCGACCACCACAGGCTGGGAACAGTACCCCTCGGACCGGCGGTGGCATACATGGAAATGGGTGCCCAGCTCCATACAATTATGTTTGGCGAGAGCAAACAGTATTGCTTCAGAAATGTCAGAATCGACAAGCCCTTAAAGTTCTTTAGGGAAGAACCGAAAGAAGTGGTGGTTCAACTTAAAGAAGACAGGGAAAGACGGTGCTTTGACATGGAAGCATGCACGTACCTTGACAACAGTTACGCAAACTTGGGGTTGATATCTTTAAGCAGCATGAATGTGAGCGATGACCCGGGAGAATACCAGCACCTGCTTTCTATTACAGAGCTTGAAAATGAGCCTATGGAGGAGGGTTATACCCGAGAGTCTCTTCAAAAATTCAGTGAAGAAAACAAGAACTCTATCCGGTTGGGAACTTTGTTCATTGATGACCGAAAAGAAAATAATGTTTTTAAATACAACAAAAACGGTGCGGTTATTTCCATGGTAATGCCCCAAGAGGAAAAAACCAATAAAAAGTATAATCTGGACAAGCTTCTGATTAATCCTGCTTTTATGGATTCGGTTTTTCAGGTTTGCGGTATACATTCACAGGTTAATGCCGATGAGGTTTATCTTCCATGGGAGGCTGAAGAGTTTGGTGTGATAAATGCTCCCAGGGAAATCATGAATTATAAGGCTTATTCAAGATTAAAGTATAAAAGTGGAGATACAAAGGTGTATGATGTCATTATGCTCAATGAAAGAAATGAAGTGTGCTATTACGCAAAAAGTGTAAAGATGAGGGTTATTCATTTATGATTAAAAACGGAAAAGAAGAGCAAGGAGAAGTTGAGAGGCTACTGAAAACCCACCTGGGTTCGTTGACAGGGAAATATGTTTTTTCCTTTCATGTTGTGGATATGAGGGAGATAAACCGCAAGGTGCACACAAGGGAATTAACCCTGTCTTCCCTTTTGTCGGATAAAGAACTCCAGTATCTTTTGGGTTTAAAAAACAAAAAGAATTATATACAGTGGATATCGGGAAGGTATGCGGTAAAGTCTGCATTTTTTAAATACAAGTATGAAGAGCAGAGTGTGATGGATTTAAAATGTGTGGACGTGTTAAGGGGAGAGGATTCTGCACCGTATATCCTGCAGCATCCTGACATTTGTGTGTCAATTACCCATTCCTTCCCGTACTGCATTGGGGTTGTGTCTAATAGAAAGATAGGTATAGATATTGAAAAAGTATTTAATCCGAAAGATGCATTGATTAAGCGGTATTTTTCCGAAGGAGAAAGGGAGCACCTCGAAAGCCTCCTTGGTACCGAAGAATTTTCAAAAAAGGCAACAATTTTGTGGACAAGGAAAGAGGCCGTTTCAAAGGTTTTGAAACTGGGGATGAATATGGACTTCAAGACGGTGGATGTGCTTTCGGATGAAATATACTCTATTGGGGAGGACAAAGAAGCAATAAGCATGTCATCTTTTACATGCAATGATTTCTGCCTGTCGGTTGCAGTTGGCCGATGCTGTAATTTGAAAGTTTAACGGGATTTAAAACAATCATCTCTAAAATTCTAATCTATTCTAGTCTATTCTAGTCTATTTAATTCCTGCCCTTATTTAATATAACTCAAAAAAAGATATATGTTTTTCTTCACCTTTAATTAATTCGCCAAAAAAAACGATACTTTATATTTTTTTTATAGGTATTATATTTATAGATAGCTTTTTTAAGGAGGTTTACAAGTAACCGATGCCGATAGAGACAAATTATTGGTAATGAATGTACTAAATGGCGATTGTGAATCATTTTCTGCTTTGGTTCAGTTATACGAGAATCGTATATATAATTTTTTGCTGAAATTAACCCTTTCAAAAGAAGATGCTGAAGAAATATTGCAGGATGTTTTTCTCAGGGTCTATAAATATTTACATAAATACGACGATAAACTGAATTTTTCTGCATGGATTTATAAAATTGCTCTAAACACATATAAATCCAGCTATAAGAAAAAGAAAAAAGATTTTCATAATGTCTGCTGCGAACAAATTGTGGATAGTATATGCAGTGCAGAATATGATCCTGAGCATTCATATGAACTCAAAGAGAAATATACAGAAATCGTGAAAATTCTTGATTGCCTGAAAACTGAGCAAAAGGTGGCATTTTTATTAAAACATATACAGGGATTTACCTATAAAGAAATCGGTCATATTATGGGCATCAGTGAACAAGCTGCTAAAATGAAGGTTCAAAGGGCAAAACAAATACTATGTGATCGGTATTATAAATTTAATTTTAGAGGTGTTTAATATGATTTGCAAATATAGTTATGAGGATATCATAAAATTGTCTGAAAATAGTCTTTCCCTTGAGTATGCAAAAAAGCTGAAAACACATCTTGGGGCTTG
>DAOOJC010000056.1:7383-7600 GCA_035384905.1 Acetivibrio sp.
AAGAAATGCAGATGTTATTATGAATCACTGGAGTTTGCCAACAAATATGCATCAGGCGAAGTGCTTTTGGAACAGAGCATTCATAACAGTGTCATGTCAAGAATTGACAAAACCCGTTACTTAAATAAGAAATACTCAATATTGCGTGGTATAAAAAAACTAACCCCTGCTTTTAAGCATACATTGACTGCTATAGTATGCTGTTTGATTTTTGTAG
>DAOOJC010000057.1:0-7582 GCA_035384905.1 Acetivibrio sp.
TGCTGCTGTGCGAAATATTAAAACTCATTGTTGGCTATTGTTTCCTTATACCAATAACCGCTGTCCTTTATAATTCTTTTCTGGGTTTCGTGGTCCACATGTATTATACCGAATCTCTTGGAATAACCGTAAGACCATTCGAAATTGTCCATAAGGGACCACAAATAATATCCATTCATGTTTGCACCATCTTCAATAGCCCTGTGTACTTGTGTCAGGTGGTCGATAAGATACTTTGTTCTCTTTACATCTTCAATTCTTCCGTTGCTGTTTATTTCATCCTTATAGGCAGCTCCGTTTTCACTGATAATAAGGTTTGGCTTGCCGTATTCCCTGTCAAGGTACATAATGAGATCATATAGCCCTTGAGGATAAACAATCCAATTCATTTCGGTTTTTTCAAATTTACCGGGTTTCGGATCTATGCTTGCGAAACCCTGCTTGTCATCATGTTTTATAAAATCTGAAGAATAGTAGTTGAAAGCAAGAAAATCCATGGGCTGGCTTATTAGCTTCAAGTCTTCCTGAGAATAAGAGAAGGGAACTCCCATGTTTTCATAATATTTCAGTACATCCTCAGGATACTGTCCTTTATACAGAGGGTCGAGGAACCACCGTCCAAACACTCCAAAGGCCAAATTTGCAGCGGCAATGTCTGCAGGGTCTTTGGAAGCAGGGTATTTAAATGAGAAATTAAGGGCTATACCTATACGGCCTTTCTGATTCATTTCTCTATATATCTTTAAAACTTTTCCATGGGACAATAAAAGATTATGTGCCACCTGAAGGGTTACATTTATATCCTTGATTCCGGGAGCGTGGTTTCCGAAAAGATGACCCAAAAAGGAAATAATAAAAGGTTCATTAATTGTAAACCACATCGGTACGACATCACCTAAATTTCTAATAATCGCCTCACTATATTCTGTAAAATAATCCGTAACATCACGGTTTGCCCATCCTCCAATGTCCTGAAGCTTTTGCGGAAGATCCCAGTGGTATAGGGTTACCGCAGGGGTTATTCCGTTTTCCAGAAGAAGGTTTGTAAGCCTCTTATAGAAATCCAAACCCTTTTCATTCGGTTTTCCTTTGCCATCCGGGAAGATTCTTGGCCATGAAATTGAGTACCTGTATGACTTTATACCTAATTCCTTCATTAGTTGGATGTCTTCCTCATAGCGATGATAATGGTCGCATGCTACATCACCGGTATGACCTTCAAATACATTGCCTGGAGTGTGGCTGAAGCGGTCCCAAATTGACTCACCTTTTCCGTCTTCGTTGTAAGCACCTTCGATCTGATAAGCGGCTGTTGCAGCACCCCATATAAAGTCCTCCGGGAAAATGATTTTTGACATAATTATCACATCCTTAGTAGAGTAATAGGCTAAAAATATGTTAATATAATTATAACCGATAAATTAATTTAATACCATTTTAATTTTATTGGGGGTGTAATTATGGAGAAAAGTATTGGAGACATAAAGAGGGTGGCTCGGTCTCATTTAAGCGGTACAGGTCTGAACTGTGTTATTATTACGTTTACTTTTTATGTTATGGTAGCGACATTTTTTGAAATGGGATATCCAGGTAAAATAATTATATTATTAATCTTAGCACCGCTTTTACTGGGTACTGCCATATACAGTGTCTATATGGTGAGATCGGGAAATTTGGCTGACAACGAGAAGTCCAGTATATTGGATATACCTATAATTGGTCCCTTTGGCATGTTATATTCCACAAAAATTTTAAGATCATTTAAAATTTCTCTTAAGCCTATCTTGTTCGGTTTTAAGTACTATTTCAAAGCCATCGCATTGCTGTTGACTATTATTCTTAGGGCTGCTTTATGGTCGCTTTTATTGATAATACCCGGAATAATAAAACTAATAAGTTCGAGCATGTGTTTTTATATAATGGCTGACAAACCTGATATAAGCATTAGAGAAGCAATTCGGCTAAGCGACAAAATGATGGAGGGATATAAGAAAAAATGTGTATTACTTAATTTAAGTCTTATCGGTTGGGTAATTTTTGCTTTTGTAACTTGTCTTTTGGGAAGTGTTATTACTATCCCATATATGTTAGCGCCCAATGCAGTTTTTTATATTGAGCTGAAGGAAGAGAATATCCAAAAAGGCGTTATTACCGAAGATGAAATAGGTATTACTAAAATATGGGAATATTAGTTTTTTTATTATTATGTTGCTATAATTTTATTTGTTTTAAGTTTGGGAATGTGTTAAAATAAATACTATTAAGCTTGAGATAGATAATTTTTTGGTTGTATTTGGGGGTAATAATCGATGGAAATGACTTTGAGCAAATTAAAAAGAAAAGCTCGTTTTCAGCTCAGCAACAATGGGGCAAATCTGGCAATACTGTATCTGGTTTTTTTAGCATTTTATATTTTACTATTTTTCTTTTTACGACTTAATGGGGTAGAATTGTCATTAATAATTAATGGCCCGATTGTTTTGGGGTTTGCCATTTATTTTCTGGGTATAGCGAGGCTGGAAAAGGAGCCTAGATCTAAAAAGGAGAAAGAAGAAAAAAGAAAGGAAAAGGTAAAGAAAGGGATTTTTAATCTTTTTGGAATGGAAATAAAACTTGGCAAAAAATTAAATATTAATCTTGATACAGCCCACAATCCATACCGGGTAAGTATGAAGTATGTATTCTTTGGTTTTAAATACTTCATAAATTCAGCAGCCTTGTATATCTGGACGGCCTTTTTAACATTGTTATTTACGTTTTTTTTGATTGTTCCCGGTATTATCAAGATGATAGATTTGAGTATGAGCTTTTTCATACTTGCCGACAATCCTAGAATGGATATCAGGAAGGTTGTAGGTCTTAGTAAAAAAATGATGAAGGGCCATAGGAAAGAATTCATTATTTTACTTTTAAGCTTTATTGGCTGGATACTGTTTTCAATAGCAACTTTGTCATTGGGCTTTATCATTACGATTCCGTACATTGCAACAACTTGTGCACTTTTTTATGATGAACTAAAAAAAGAAAGCATAAAAAACGGCGTTATTGCAGAAGATGAAATAGAAACCAAAAGACTATGGGAATATAACTAACTGTTTTGGATATTATGTTTTATTGTCCTAATTAAAAATGCAGATTGTATAATCATTGGATTTGTGTTATAATTTATAAAATTATATCTAAAGGCTATGACAGAGAGAGTAGATGGTTTTGGCAGATATAAGAGAGAAGATACCGGCGGCTGAGAGTATCTTTATCAGAGCAAATCGTTGAAGTTCCCTCTTGAGCTTCATCCTGAACATCAGTAGCTGATAAGTAGGAGATGACGGTTAGCAACCGTTATTTGCTTAAAAGTGTTTATAGGCTATTTAAGCCTATAAAAATTTGGGTGGTACCGCGTAGATTACCTTCGTCCCATTATTTGGGATGAAGGTTTTTTAATTTATTAGCTTTAGCAAAGTGAATTGACTATATAGCGAAAAGGTTCGATTCCCATGAGATTTTGCTAAGTGACTGAACAATAAAAATGAATTCATATAAGGAGGAATTTAAAGAATGAAAGAGCAGTTGAACAGTATTAGAATGCAGGCAGAACAAGAGCTTTCTAATGTTGGGAGTATTACGGAACTGGAAAACATCAGAGTTAAATACCTGGGTAAAAAAGGCGAGTTGACAACGGTATTAAGAGGAATGGGTTCCTTGTCGCCGGAAGAGAGGCCGGTGATTGGCCAGTTGGCAAATGAGGTAAGGGCGGCACTGGAAGCAAAAATTGAGAATGTTAAGGATGAGCTGACCAGGAAAGAGAGAATCCAAAAGCTCGATAGCGAAGTTATTGATGTGACAATGCCCGGTAAGAGAAAGATGCTTGGAAAGAAACATCCTTTGAGTATTGTTCTTGACGAGATTAAAGAGGTATTTATCGGTATGGGTTATGAGATAGCCGAAGGTCCGGAGGTTGAACTGGATTACTATAACTTTGAAGCACTGAATATTCCTAAAAACCATCCGGCAAGAGATGTTCAGGATACCTTTTATATAAATGAAAATATACTTCTAAGGACACAGACATCATCGGTTCAGATCCGGGTAATGGAAAACAAGAAACCGCCGATTAAAATTATCTGTCCCGGAAGGGTTTACCGCTCTGATGCTGTTGATGCAACCCATTCACCGATATTCCATCAGGTGGAAGGGCTTGTTGTGGACAAAGGTGTTACAATGGGGGATTTGGTTGGAACTCTTAAGCTTTTTGCAAAAAGCTTGTTCGGTGAAAAAACGGACATCAGACTAAGGCCTCATCACTTCCCGTTCACTGAGCCCAGTGCAGAGGTGGATGTTTCCTGCTGGGCTTGCGGAGGCTCAGGCTGCAGAGTGTGCAAAAATGAGGGATGGATAGAGATTTTGGGAGCGGGAATGGTTCACCCCAAGGTTCTTGAGGTTTGCGGCATAGATCCTGAAATTTACAGTGGATTTGCCTTTGGATTGGGAGTTGAGAGGACGGCTATGGGCAGGTTTAACATTGACGACATGAGGCTATTGTATGAAAATGATATCAGATTTTTAAGACAGTTTTAAAAACCATTGAGATTTAATAACTAAGATATAATAATTGGAATTTATTTGGAAAGGAGTAATGCTTGATATGAAAGCACCAATAAGCTGGCTGAAGGATTATGTTGATATAAATGTGAGTTCTAAGGAATTGGCAGATGCCATGACCATGTCAGGCTCAAAGGTTGAAGGAATAGAGGTGCAGGGAGAAGAAATTTCAGGAGTGGTGGTAGGAAAAATACTGTCCCTTGAAAAGCACCCCGATGCGGATAAGTTAAAGGTTTCAAAGGTAGATATCGGAAGAGAGGTAATTCAGGTTGTTACCGGGGCTCCCAATGTCAATGCTGGAGATTACATACCGGTGGCTCTTGCGGGGGCAACCCTACCAGGAGGTAAAAAGATATCGAAAGGGAAGCTCAGGGGTATAGAATCCAATGGAATGATGTGCTCGATAGAAGAACTGGGACTTACCAGAGAAAATTTTCCGGATGCACCGGAGGATGGAGTCTATATTTTCAATAAAGAAGAAGAACTAGGCAAGGATGTTAAGGTAGTATTTGGGATAAATGAGGAGACAATCGAGTTTGAAATAACATCGAACAGACCGGATTGCTTGAGCATTATAGGTCTTGCCCGGGAGGCTGCTGCAACTTTGAAGACAGAGTTTAAAAAGCCCGTCATCAAGTTAAAGGAAGAAGACGATGATGTTTCAAAATATGTTTCGGTTGAAGTGAAAGATACCGATCTTTGTACAAGATATACCGCAAGGGTTGTGAAAAACGTTAAAATCGGGCCTTCTCCGAAGTGGATGAGGGACAGGCTTAGTGCAGCAGGTATCAGACCCATAAATAATATTGTTGATATAACAAACTATGTAATGCTCGAATACGGACAGCCAATGCATGCTTTTGACATCAAGGACATAAAGGGAAGCAAAATTGTTGTAAGAAGGGCTTGTGACGAAGAGATATTAAAAACCCTTGATGAACAGGACAGAAAGCTTGATTCATCAATGCTAGTAATAGCAGATGAAGAAAGGGCTATTGCAGTAGCCGGTGTTATGGGAGGTGCCAATTCGGAAATCAGAGAAAGTACCGATACAATAGTATTTGAGTCTGCAAACTTCGATGGAACGTCCGTAAGGCTTACGGCAAAGAAGCTTGGAATGAGGACGGAGTCTTCAGCAAGGTTTGAGAAGGGGCTTGATACGGAAAATGTTGATGCTGCTATGAACAGGGCAGCAGAGCTGGTGGAACAGCTTGGGATAGGTACTGTTTGCAAGGGGATAATTGATTGTTATCATCAAAAGAAAGATGAACGGACTATAAAACTCCGAGTGGAGAAAATAAACGAATTTCTGGGTACAACAATTTCAAAGGAAGAAATGATAAACATATTGAGGATGCTTGAGTTTGAAGTCGATGAAAATAACATGACTGTAAAGGTTCCAAGCTTTAGGCCTGATGTTGAAAGGGAAGTGGATATTGCGGAGGAGATTGTGCGGTTCTATGGTTACAACAACATTGAAGATACGCTTTTGTCCGGCAAGGCTGCTACTCTCGGCAAGAAAACCTTTAAGCAAAGCATTGAGGACTTGATTAAAAATACAATGATTGCATGTGGTTTGTCAGAGACTTATACCTATTCTATTACCAGTCCAAAGGTGTTTGATAAACTGAACCTCCCGGCGGATAGCGAGCTTCGTAAGGCTGTTGTCATTTCCAATCCGTTGGGTGAAGACTATAGCGTGATGAGAACCACTACAATCCCTGATATGCTTGAGGTTATAAGCACTAATTACAATAGAAGGATTGAAGGTGTAAGTCTGTTTGAGATGTCCTATGTGTATATTCCCAAGAGTTTGCCCTTGAGTGAACTTCCTTACGAAAAGCCGGTGCTCACATTAGGAATGTATGGCGGTGTTGACTTCTACGATTTGAAGGGAGTCGTAGAGGAATTGATGGCGAAGCTTGGAATTGAAGATTATGATATATCTCCTGAGAAAAATAGTGTTATATTCCATCCGGGAAGGACGGCAGTATTGAGTATAAAGGGCGAATACGCAGGAGTAATCGGAGAGGTTCATCCGGAGGTGGCTGAGAAGTTCGAATGCCCTGAAAGAACTTACATTGGGGTTATCGAGACAGAAAAGCTGGTAAAGAATGCATCGACGAAATCCGAATACAGTCCCCTTCCTAAGTTCCCTGCAGTTACAAGGGATATGGCATTGCTTGTCAAAGATGAGATACTGGTTAAGCAGATTGAGGATATTATAAGACAAAGAGCCGGAAAGATACTTGAAGAAATAAAACTCTTTGATGTTTACAAGGGTAAGCAGGTTCCCGAAGGGATGAAGAGTGTTGCTTATTCCATTATATTCAGGGCTTCCGATAGAACCTTGACTGACGAGGATGTCAACAAGGCAATGAAGAAAATTCTGGATGGCATTAAATCAAGCCTTGGAGCAGAGCTCAGGTAGAATCCGTATATAATTTATGCTAAAAAGCAGCTGATTAAAATGGAGTCAGAGAACGGTTTTTTCTCTGACTCCAATATATTTATACCAATTGATTCTCAGCCATTTCAATCATTCTTTTTACCATCTGGCCACCGATGGGTCCGCCCTGCAATCCATTTATCTTAGAAGGTACATCGCCCTTGTAATGGTCATTGTTTTCTTTAACATACTGCAAATGTCCGATTTCCTTTGCACATTCCATTTTAAACTGTTTTAGAGCTTCTCTGCTTTCAGGAACCAATGGTGTGTTTCTTCTTGCCATTTTTATTCACCAACCTTTTAAGAATTAATTTTGTATGGATTTAGTATATACATTTTGCTTAAGTTTAGCCACAGAAATATAAGCCTCGAACTCAGTATTATATGCAGCCGAACCACATATTACAAAGGGTGTTTATTGTTTTTCTTCACATTTATTCAATATATACTTTTACAAATCATCATTTTTGTAATAATAAGAATAGTCTCGAAAAGTAACTGGAAAACCTGCTGAATGTTAATTAATGGGATAAA
>DAOOJC010000058.1:0-7557 GCA_035384905.1 Acetivibrio sp.
TTCATCTCAAAACGTGAAAGTTTTTATTGACCGCCAGACCGGTGATTTTAAGGTGTTTGCATTGAAAAAGGTTACCAGCAGTCCTCAAAATGATTTGCTGGAAATATCGATTGAAAACGCGAAAAAAATCAATCCGGAGCTTGAAGAGGACGATGTGGTTGAAATAGAGGTTACACCAAGGAAATTTGGAAGAATAGCTGCTCAAACTGCTAAACAGGTGGTAGTTCAACGTCTCAGGGAAGCTGAAAGAGGAATTATTTTTAATGAGTTTTCCAATAAGGAAGGCGAGATTGTTACCGGAATTGTTCAGAGGACGGAAAGGAGAAACGTAATCATTGACCTTGGGAAAACCGAGGCAGTATTACCGCAGACGGAGCAAATACCGGGGGAAGAATATAAGTTTAATGACCGAATAAAGACTTATATAATTGAGGTCAAGAAAACCACAAAAGGTCCTCAGATTATGGTTTCAAGGACGCATCCCGGAATTGTTAAGAGGCTCTTTGAGCTTGAAGTTCCGGAAATTTATGAGGGTATAGTGGAGATCAGGAGTATTTCTAGAGAACCGGGTTCAAGAACAAAAATTGCGGTTTTCTCAAAGGACGATAATGTGGATCCCGTCGGTGCATGTGTGGGTCAAAAGGGTACGAGGGTTCAGGCTATTGTTGATGAACTTAGGGGTGAAAAAATAGATATTATTAAGTGGAGCAGCAACCCCCAGGAATATATTTCCAGCAGTCTTAGCCCTGCAAAGGTGGTAAGAGTAGATATAAATGAAGAAGAAAAGAGTGCGAAGGTGACTGTACCTGATTTTCAGCTGTCTTTGGCAATAGGCAAGGAAGGCCAGAATGCAAGACTTGCAGCAAAGTTAACCGGATGGAAAATTGATATAAAGAGCGAATCGCAGCTTAGGGCTACTATTGAACAGCAGCTCTTGAATTTTGACGGCAGCTACAATGCTTTAAATGATGAAGAAGAAAGCTTTGAGTATAATCAAATGGATAATTATCAAAATGATGAAGAAGTTGAAGATACTCAGGAACAAGAAGAGAAGGATTTCTTCGATGAATCTGATGAAAACTAGATTTGTGGGCTGAACATCGAAAATGAGAGAGATTTATTGCATTTTCAAGGGTATATCACAGATAGTATTATTTGGGATGTGATGAGCATTGAAACAAAAAAAAATTCCGATGAGAATGTGCCTTGGATGTCAGGAGATGAAACCTAAAAAGGAACTCATTAGGGTTGTGAAGAACAAAGAAAACGAAATCTCTATTGATTTTACGGGTAAAAAGCCGGGTAGAGGTGCATATATCTGCAGGAGCCTTTCATGTTTTGAAAAAGCAAGAAAGGGTAAAAGGTTTGAAAGGGCATTCGAGGTATCTATCAATGAAGAAATATATGAAATGTTGAAAAAAGATCTGGAGGATGGTAATGTCTGAAAGAATTTACTCTTTCTTGGGGTTAGCAAGAAAAGCAAATAAGCTGGTCTCAGGTGAGGAGACATGTGAAAGGGCTATTAAGGCAGGAAGGGTAAGCTTGGTAATTGTGGCGGAGGATGCATCAGCCAACACAAAAAAAAAGTTTACGGATGCCTGTAGTTATAATAATATAAATATTAGAATATTCGGTAAGAAAGAGTTACTGGGCAAATTTATCGGGAAGGATATAAGGTCGGTGATAGCTATACAGGACTTGGGGTTTTCAGAGCGTATAATGCAAATGATTGACGAGGAAAAAATTGGATGCGGGGGTGAATCTATTGACAAAAAAAAGAGTATATGAGATAGCAAAAGAGCTTAATACAACAAGCAAAAGGCTGATGGAAAAATTGGCGGAAATAAAAATAGAAGTTAAAAACCATATGAGTCTTCTTGAAGAGGATCAACTCGAAGCATTATATGACCATATTGGTGTTATTAGACATAATGAGGAAAAATCAGATATTGATGATAAAAAGACTACTTCCGCTCCTCCGGTAGTTCAGCAAAATGTTGAAAAGAAAAAAGAAGACAAAAAGGCACCGAGAATTATAAGGACCACAGAGATTTATCTTGATTCACAGGAAGCAGAAAAAGAAAACGAGCCTGCTGGACAAAAGAATAACAAAAAAGATGGAAAACGCAGACGAAATGATTTTATTAAGGTGGCTACCTCTACTTCAGGTTTGAGGCCCGGTTTTGTAAGAGATACCAAACCGGATTTTAAAAAGTTGGTTGAAAATGATAAGAAAGAATTAGCGGCTAAAGAAAACAATAAGCCGGTAGATAAAGGTAAGATAATGGAGAATGAAAAAATTGCGAAAACAGCAGAAATTCAGGAAATAACCACTCCTGTAGAAAAAAAAGTGGAATCCAAACCGGTTGTTGATAACAAGGACAATAGCCCAGCCGGGGAAAACAAAGAATTAAAAAGCGGTAATAAAACTGAAGCAATCAAAGATGCTTCATCAAAGAATGATGGCATAACTACACCGGCTCATACCGGAGCTTTGGATGCACAGGTGAAGCCTGACACTGTCAATGTGCCGGCTAATGCTCAAACCAAAAAGGATAAAGAGGGTAAGGACATTGTTAACGCTCAAAAGCCAGTTAATGTTCGGAACAATCCTCCAACTGCCAATAGAAATGATGATAACGGCAAGAGTGATGAAAGAAAGAGAGACTTTAAGACAAATGATAATAAAAAGGGCAATATAAATAATGATTTCAAGAGGAATGATAAAAGAGACGGAAGTTTCAAAAAAGACGGCAATTTTAGAAATAAAGACAACAAGAACGATTTTAACCGTCCAAAGGATGGTAAACCCGGATTCAGAGATAAAACGGCTCCTTTCGGTGACACGGGTCGTGATATAAACCGTACAGCAAATAAACGTCTGGAGATTCCCAAGGTTGAGCTTACACCGACCCAAAAGGAGGAATTGAATTCGCAGCGGGCTGAAAGACGTGAATTGAACAAGGATGCTGATAAAGATACAAAGAGGGAATTTAAGAAAGAAGTGGCCAAGCCGGGAATACATGCTGTTAAGAACAAAAGCAGCAAGGTTCTAAAGAGCGTTCTGACATCAAAGAAGGGAGTATCGGATGTATTGTCAAATGACTTTGAATTGGATGATCTCTTTATTGATGGTGTAAAGGTCAAGAAGAAGACAAAAAAGGCAAAGAAGGAAGAGAAAAAAGCAGAAAAACATATTCCTCCGAAGGCTGTGCTTACTTCAATAAAAATTCCTGAAGTTCTGACGGTTAAGGAACTGGCTGAATCACTTAAAAAGACTTCTGCGGAAGTGATCAAAAAGTTAATGTCCTTAGGAATTTTGGCAACACTAAACCAAGAGCTCGATTTTGATACGGCGGCAATAGTATCTGACGAATTCGGTGTTAAAGCGGAGAAAGAAGTTGTTATCAATGAGGAAGACATTCTTTTTGATGACAATGATGATGCAAATGATCCCCAAGCAGTACCAAGACCGCCGGTAGTGGTTGTAATGGGACATGTTGACCACGGTAAGACATCCCTTTTGGATGCGATTAAGCAGACAAATGTTATTGAAAGTGAAGCCGGTGGAATTACGCAGCACATCGGTGCTTACATGGTAAAAATAAACAATAGGAATATCACATTCCTTGATACCCCGGGACATGAAGCTTTTACAGCTATGAGAGCCAGGGGAGCACAGGTTACCGATATTGCAATACTTGTTGTGGCTGCCGATGACGGTGTTATGCCTCAGACCATAGAAGCAATAAACCATGCAAAGGCTGCAAATGTAACAATTATAGTTGCAATTAATAAAATTGATAAACCGGCAGCTAATCCGGACAGGGTTAAACAGGAATTGACAGAGTATGGTCTTGTTCCGGAGGAATGGGGCGGCGATACTATTTGTGTAGAGGTTTCTGCAAAGCAAAGAATCAACATAGACAATCTACTCGAAATGGTTCTTCTTGTTGCAGACATGACCGAGCTTAAGGCTAATCCCAATAAACAGGCCAAGGGAACTGTAATAGAAGCAAGGCTTGACAAGGATAAAGGGCCTATAGCTACCTTGCTGGTACAGAGGGGAACTTTGAATACAGGTGATTCCATAATTACTGGTGTTACTGTCGGCAGAATCAGGGCTATGACTGATGATAAGGGACGCAAAATTAAAAAAGCAGGTCCGTCCACTCCGGTGGAGATTCTTGGTTTGCCCGAAGTACCTGAAGCGGGGGAAATTTTCCACGCAATTACCGACGAAAAAGTAGCAAAACACCTTGTGGAAAAGAGAAAGCTTAAGCAAAGAGAGCAGACTTTGAAAGCGACTGCCAGGGTCTCTCTGGATGATTTGTTTAATCAGATTAAAGAAGGAAAGGTTAAGGATCTCAATATAATTGTTAAGGCTGATGTTCAAGGTTCTGTTGAGGCTGTTAAACAGTCTCTGGAGAAGCTTGCTAATGATGAAGTCAGAATAAAGATCATACATGGCGGTGTGGGTTCAGTAACGGAATCCGACGTAACGCTGGCACAGGTATCTAACGCTATAATAATCGGTTTCAATGTAAGGCCTTCTTCAAATGTAGTAGATGCAGCTAAAGATGCGGGTGTTGATTTGAGACTTTACAGAATTATATACGATGCAATAGAAGATATACAGTCTGCCATGAAAGGAATGCTTGACCCGACTTATAGGGAGGTTGTGCTTGGTCATATTGAAATCAGGCAAACATTCAAGGTTTCCGGAATAGGTACAATCGGTGGAGGCTATGTCACTGACGGAAAAGTTGTCAGGAATTCTGATATAAGGCTGGTAAGGGACGGAATTGTTATTCATGAAGGCAAGCTCGCATCATTAAAGCGGTTTAAGGATGATGTCAAGGAGGTTTCCCAGGGCTTTGAATGCGGATTATCTTTAGAGAGGTTTAATGACATTAAAGAGGGAGACGTTGTTGAGGCGTTTTCTATTGAAGAAGTAAAGCGATAAAATAATAATTGCAGAACATTTTAACTAAATTGTTATGCAGTATTAGGAGTGTTTATTATGGACAGAATTGCACGTATTTCTGAGGAGATAAAAAGGGAAATCAGCAATATAATACAAAATGAATTGAAGGATCCAAGGCTTTCCACGCTTATAAGCATAACTTATGTTAATGTTACGAAGGATCTTCGTTATGCAAAGGTTTATGTCAGCATTTTGGGTAATGACGAGGAGAAAAACAGTTCTCTGGAAGGCCTTAGAAGTGCCGCCGGTTTTATCCGGCGGGAAATCGGTCATAGGGTTCAGTTGAGGTATACGCCGGAGATTCATTTTGAGCTTGATAATTCCATTGAGAAGGGAGCTTATATTACAAAGCTTATCAGTGAAACATCAAATCAGGATGAGTGAGTATTATTAATATGCGAAAAAGACTGTGTTCTTTATATAGCTTATTGAGAGGTAGGAAATGATTGAAAACAGGATTATATCACAAATAAACGAAGCAAATTGGATTGCTGTTTTGCCGCATGTTTCAGCGGACGGTGATGCACTGGGTTCAAGTCTGGCGTTAGCTCTGGCACTGAAAGCAATAAGCAAGACGGCGACCGTTTATATCGAAGAGGAAATACCTTCGATCTATAGATTTTTGCCCGGGAAGGAGTTAATTCAGGTTTATAATGAAAAGCCCGATAAGTATGAACTTGTGCTGGCCCTGGACACGGGAGATTTGGATAGACTGGGAAAAAGAGTCTCGATTTTCAGGGAGGCCGACAGGACTGTAAATATTGACCATCACACTACAAATACTGAGTTTGCACAGCTTAATCTTGTAAAGACAAATTCCTCGGCAGTAGGGGAAATAATATATCAGATTATTAAAATGATGGGTATAACTATTGACAGAGACATGGCAACATGTCTCTATGTTGCAATAACCACCGATACCGGAGGGTTCAGATACAGCAATACTACTCCTATTACTCATCAGATTGCGGCAGATCTTGTCAATAGCGGCGTGAATGTGGCCGATATATCCCAAATAGTGTTCGAAACCACATCGCTTCCAAAGATAAAGCTGATGGGTAAGGTTATAGAGAATTTGGAATTGCTTGAAAACGGAAAACTGGCTTTTGTCCATATCACCGATGACATGCTGAAGAGTACTGACGCGGGAGAAGAGGATTGCGATGGCCTGGTGAATATAGGAAGAAATATTGAAGGTGTAGAAGTATCGGTATTCATGCGACAGCGTGGAGATGATGAATATAAGATTAACTTCAGGTCAAAGACTTATGTTGATGTCTCCCGCATAGCAAGCAGGCATTCCGGCGGCGGACATGTGAGGGCGGCCGGATGTACTGTCAAGGGGAATATGAATGAAATCAAGAGTGCATTGATAAAGGAGATCAGAGAAGTATTATAGCTATGAACGGAATTTTGAATGTACTAAAGCCCCCGGGGATGACTTCCTTTGATGTTGTGGCATATTTGAGGGGATTATTGAAAGTAAAAAAGATTGGCCATACCGGAACATTGGATCCCGGGGCGGTGGGAGTTTTGCCTGTTTGCATCGGCAAAGCCACAAAGGCTATTGAATACCTGATGGACAAGGACAAGGTATACAGGGCGGAGCTTACCCTGGGTATATCCACCGACACCCAGGACAGTTTGGGAAGGGTTTTGAAAGAGGCAGAGGTGAATTCTTCAAAGGATGAAATATATGCTGCGGTTAAGTCCTTTGTTGGCAGCTATAGCCAGTTGCCTCCGATGTATTCGGCAATAAAGAAAAACGGAAAGAAACTTTATGAGCTCGCCAGAAGCGGTATTGAAGTGGAACGGAGCCCAAGAGAGGTTATGATCCGTTTTATTAACATATTGAGCATTAAGGAGAACACAGTTGTTTTTGATGTGGGGTGTTCTAAAGGGACTTATATAAGGACCTTATGCTCGGATATAGGGGATAGGCTCGGTTGCGGAGGACATATGTCCTTTCTGGTCAGAATGAAGGCCGGTTCCTTTACGATAGATAATGCATTAACCGTAGAGCAAATTAAAGAGATGGCACAAAACGGTACAATAGAGAAGGCATTTATTGGCATCGAAGAGGTATTTGAGAGCTTTGGAAGGCTATATCTTAATAAAGAGGAAGAGAAGAGGTTTTTAAACGGAGGCTTTATTAGGATAGGAGGTTTGGCACCGGCTTTACCGCAGAAGGTTTGTGTGTTTGGAGAAAATGGGAAAATTTTGGCTCTGGGAGAGACGGTTTTTAATAAGAAAGGAGAGCTGTCTCTCAAGCCGTTGAAGATATTTGTATAGGGTTGTGTGAAGAAAAATATTCCAGAAACTTAAGTTCCGCAGTTTAGAGACTGTAAATAATAGAAATATTTAAAGGGAAGTAATATGAAAGTAGTATATGGGACGGATGAATGTACAAAATTTATAAGACCAACGGGTATAGGGCTTGGTAATTTTGACGGTTTGCATGTGGGTCACCTGGCTCTGATTAACACGCTTATTACCGAATCTGTTTTTAACTCTTTTGATTCGGTGTTGTATACCTTTAGTAGCCATACTGAGAATATTATTAATAAAAA
>DAOOJC010000059.1:0-7538 GCA_035384905.1 Acetivibrio sp.
TTGCAGTCAAGGAGGTAAGAAATGCCATCAGCAAGCCTCCAATCCCCAACACCAAAAAGAAAAAAAGAAAGTAAATTAGCATTCCTGTCAATACTTCTTTTATTGTGCAATAGTGTACAAAAGACTTACCCAAACCTTCACCCTCTCTGGCATAAACCGATAATCCCGCACCGATTAATGTACCTGCCCGCCCGGCAACAGGAAACAGCAACAGTACCCACGGAAGAGAAGATACCGGCATTGCATTCAGCAGAGAATAATTTAAAAGAATGATACACACAACACCCAGCAATGCATTGGTTCCAATCCTGCTGTCACGCATTATTTCAAGCATTCTTTCTCTCGGTCGGTTTGAAAACAATCCGTCAAAGGTATCCCCAAGCCCATCCAGGTGAAGTCCGCCGGTCAATAATATATATATTACCAGCATGAAAGCACTTACAACACTCAAAGAGAAAAAAAGCTGCAATAAATAAAAAAAAGCTGTCAGTATTCCTCCCAACAACAGTCCTATAACAGGAGCAAAAATTAAGCCTTTTCCGCAATCCTCTTCATCACAGTCTATCCTACAGGGTATGGGAATTGTAGTCAAGAACTGTATCATAAGTATAAACCTCTTTATATACTTCAAACCTATCACTCCCAAAAACAAGCTATATTCATTCTTACTTGATTTTAACAGGAATGCCCGATACACACAGGTACACATCGTCGGCATTTCTTGCAAGCACCTGGTTTACCCTTCCGGCAACATCCTGAAAAAGTCTTGAAAGCTTATTTTCAGGCACGATTCCCATTCCCGTCTCATTTGTCACAGCAATGAACGTAGTGTCGAGCCCTCTTACAGCAGAAAGCAGCTTATCAATTTCCAGCATTACATCCTGTTCGATTTTCTCTTCGAAGCCTTCAGGCAGTATACTCCAATCAGTGCACTTTTCCATAATAATATTGGAAACCATAAGGGTTATGCAATCAAGCAAAATGACCTTCTTTTTTTCATGTACCTTGCCAAGTTGCATGTCGAAGTCCTTATACGCTTCGAGCGTTATCCAGCCACCCGGCCTTTGCTCCCTGTGCTTTTTTACCCTTGCTCTCATTTCATCATCAAAGGGTATTGATGTGGCAATATACAGAACCTGTTCATCTCCTGCGTTATGTGCTAAAGACTGTGCAAATGAACTTTTACCGCTTCTTGCTCCTCCCGTAACGAGGATAAACTTCTTCATTGCTTCAAACACCTCAGTATAATATCTATCATACAATAAAAATACATCATAAAAATCCCGCTAAATAAAGCGATTACAAAGAACAACCACCGCTGCTGCCACCGCACCTAAGCCCACCATGGCAATAATAGATGTAACATACATTATTGTAATAGTTTGAGTAATATTTTTTATATCCAGAGGATTATCATCGTCTCCAATTACAGGTTTATCCACAATATCGGCAAAATACAGTCCCGGCCCTCCAAGCCTTATTCCCAACACTCCCGCAATCGCAGCCTCAGGGTAGCCGAAATTCGGGCTTTTGTGCTTTCTTCTGTCTCTCATCATCACAGAATAACCCTTTTTATAATTTTTTCCCGTAAGCATTGCTCCAACAACAACTAACAGCCCTGTAAGCCTTGCAGGAATGAAATTTACTATATCATCGAGCTTTGCGGGTATAAATCCTATATTTTTATACTCACTGTTTTTATGTCCCACCATTGAATCCAAAATACTAATGGTCATATAAGCAAAAACCATTGGTGCTCCAATACCCAATAAAGAGCCAATTGTTGCATAGAAAACCGGAGCTACCACTTTATCCGAGGTGCTCTTGGCCACTTTTTCAACTGTTCCTTTTATCATTCCACTCTCATCAAGGTCTTCGGTCTTAATTCCAATGAATTCGGTCACCATCTTTCTTGCCTTAAACAAGTCCCTTTCCTTGAGTGCATCAAAAACAGTAAAGGCTCCAAAGGCCACCGATCTTGAGGCAAAAGAAACATATATAAATATAGTATTTACAATGTGAAATACTAAAGGATGGACAAACATACAAGCCTTTAAAATACCGAAAACAATCGACACTACCACGGCTATTACCAACAATGCTAAAAGAGTTCCGGCTATCCTCTCATTTCTATAAGCCTTTCTGGTGTTTCGAACCACGTCATCCCCCAATGCCTTAACCTTTTTTTCCGACGAAACCCTAATCATAGCCCTAACCATTTTCTCCACAATTTTTATCAACCAGCGAATAAACTTTACAGGATGCGGCAAGAAGCGTGGGAAACCTATTAATATTTCAATAACATAAGCTATGTATAAATCAAGCAGTAAATACAGATCCATTGCCCTTCCCCCTTACACTATTCATTATTACAAAACTCCTAAAACACTACTGAACCTGCAATACTGCAAGCAAATCAATGATTTAATGTAGTACCGACTGTAAAATTCGCAACGGTTGAATTGGGAATATATCAATTTCGTGATGCTGCAATGGTAATATAAAGCAATTTTGAATTTCAAGAAAATAATCCACTGTATCCCAAATCACAGAAATAGTAGGAAATTATATTATAATAAGGTGTATCTATAATTATTATATCGTCTTTATTTATAAGTTCAACATACATATTCATGGTGAACAATTGTATTATAGCACATTATTCATGATTTGCAACAATCCTTTTTAAATACGATACTATTTCCGGGATGTAAAAATTAACAAAAGCTCTGTAAGCATCAAGCCACTACCGCTTTTTGTTTATTCCTCTTTGTAAAATCCTACCAAATTAACGTGAAGAATAATACTTTAGAAACTTACGTTTCTTACATATTATTCTTCACGTAAACAATATATGACCTGTATTGAATACTTAAAAGAAATATTAAGGATTAATATCAACAACTAAAAAAACTCGTTATAAAGTGCTTTTACAGCTACAACCTTATCCTCTTCCTTAATCCCGAACATCATACTAACCTCCGAAGAGCCCTGATTAATCATTTCAACATTGACATTGGCTTTTGCCAGTGCTGCGGAAGCCCTCGACAAAATACCCACACTTCTCATCATACCCTCCCCGACAATCATAACAAGGGCACGATTGCGTTCAACAGTAACATCATCAGCCTTCAATTCTTCCTTTATTCTATTAATAATACGCTTTTCCTTAACCTCATCAAGCTGTTTTTGCCGAAGTACAATAGACATATTGTCAATTCCTGAGGGAATATGCTCGTAAGACAAACCCTCGTCCTCAAGAATGCTTAAAACTTTTCTTCCGAATCCAATCTCCCTGTTCATCATGTACTTGCCGACAAAAATGTTGCAAAACCCTGTGTCACTGGCAATTCCTACAACAGGACCATTGTTCAGTTTCCTCGTCGGGGCAATCATTGTTCCCGGTGCCGACGGATTATTGGTGTTCTTGATGCATACCGGAATTCCCATTCTATAGACCGGTTCAAGGGTTTCTTCATGCAATACGGAAAAACCGGAATAGGAAAGCTCCCTCATTTCCCTATAGGTAAAAGCCGGAATAGGCTTTGGATTATCGATAATATTCGGATTAGCAGCATAAACAGAGTCAACGTCGGTAAAATTCTCATATACATCAGCCTTTACAGCTGCAGCCAATATAGATCCTGTTATATCCGAACCGCCCCGGGGAAATGTCACAACACTCCCGGATTTTGAATATCCAAAAAAGCCGGGGAAAATCAACAGTTCTTTTCTGTCCTTCAGGGCTTTTAAATTATCATAGGATTCCGGCAGCACACGGGCGTTTCCATATTCATCACTGAGCAAAAGACCGGCATCTTGTGGATTTACATATGCCGCATCTATTCCTTTACTTACAAGATACGCAGCAATTACTTTGGCATTATTGTCTTCTCCCGCTGCCTTAATGGCATCCATAAACCTTTCCTCGTTACTCACATCCCCGTTAAGACGGCTTTTCAGGTCATTGGCAACTGTATCCGACACATCGGAGGATAGCCCAAGTCCTTTTACAATCTCGTCATATCTATCGATAACCGCAATTAATTCATCATCTGCTTTTCCTTCCTTAAGGTACTTTTGTCCCAACGCAATTAACAGGTCCGTTACCTTCGTGTCTTCTTTCGAACGTTTGCCTGGAGCAGAAACCACAACCAAGCGTCTATCACTGTCACTTAAAATTATATCGCATACTTTTTTTATCTGATGTGCATCAGCCAATGATGAACCTCCAAATTTTACAACCTTCATAAAATTACCTCCTAAACGCTTTTATGTAATACTATAATCATGCTCATTAAGCACTCTTATTAACCTAATTGTATAAATACCAAAACGCACCTTTCATAATGCAAATTTCCTATGGGTTTAATCTCCCAGCACCCTGATAGTGTTTGACACCTCTATTACAGAATCATGCCCCTCAATATTCTTAAAAGCCCTGATATGCTCTTTCTCCGGTACTTTTCCGGTAACAAAAGCCAATTCGTCCTTCGGACCGTCACCATAAATCTTTACCCATTCAACATTTCCAAAAACTTTTTCCACGGCCTCTTTTGCATAAGACTCATCTTTCACCTTCAACCTGACAAAATACCTTGTTTCAGTATCGTTAATATTAATAATGTTATCCTGGTTCTTGACTTCCCAATCATAGCCTCCGGCTGCTCCCCAATGCTTGACAATTTCGATCACATCCGCCACAACAGCACTGGCCGTGGGAAGTTTACCGGCTCCGCGGCCATAAAACATCACATCACCAATCGCATCGCCCTTTACAATAATTGCATTAAACACATTCTCAACATTATAAAGGGGATTGCTGCTTTTCACAAAAGCCGGGCTGACTCGTGCTGCAATTTTGTCTCCAACCTTTTCACTGGTTGCAATAAGTTTAACGGTTGAATTCATGCTTTCTGCGTATTTCATATCTGCAAGGCTTATTTTAGATATGCCCTCCGTATAAATATTATTGCAATCAACAAACTCATTGTATGCAATCGAAGAGAGAATTGCTATTTTTCTGCATGCATCATGCCCTTCAATATCAGCAGTGGGATCAGCCTCCGCATATCCTCTGGCTTGAGCCTCTTTTAAAGCCTCATCAAAGTTCTTTCCTTCTCTTTTCATCTGACTTAAGATATAGTTTGTTGTTCCGTTAAGTATGCCTGTTATGGAATAAATCTCATTTGCAGCAAGGCAACGGTTCAACGGCCTGATAATCGGGATTCCCCCACCAACACTTGCCTCAAACAAATAGTTTGAATTGTTCTCTTTTGCAAGCTTTAAAAGCTCTGGTCCATGAGTTGCAACCAGTTCCTTGTTTGATGTCACAACATGCTTTCCCCTTGAGAGGGCATCTTTGGTTAATTTATAAGCAATACCTGTCCCTCCGATAGTCTCAACAATTATCCCAATGGAAGAATCCTCCATAATCTCGTCCGAATTCTTTGTAATAAGTTCACGATCCGGACTATCCGGAAAATCCCTTATGTCCAGTATTTTCTTCACACAAATCTTTTGACCTGCTTTTTCTGAAATACTTATTCCATTCTTTTTTATAATCTCCACAACCCCTGAGCCAACTATTCCATAGCCCAGTACTGCTACATTTATCATTATTCCAAACCTCCTCTATTCTCTGGCAAGAATTTGCTGTTTTCTGACACCTTCTATATTGCTTATTTCAAACATTAGGTCCTTTATATCGTTTATCATTGAATCGGTCTCAATGGTAATAGTAACATCTGCAAGACCGTTTATGGGTATGTTCTGGTTTATGGTTATTATGTTTGCTTTTGATTCCGCAATCTTATTTATAATACTCGATAAAATACCCGAGTAATCCTCTACTGTAAAGAAAAGCGTTACAACCTTACCCCGCGTAGTCTCATAAAACGGGAAAATATAATCCCTGTATTTATAATAAGCACTTCGGCTTATACCTACTCTCTGGACAGCCTCGTTTATATTTTTAATGGCTCCGCTTGATAAAAGCTTTTTCGCTTCAACCACCTTGTGAAAAACCTCTGGAAGAACCGAAGAATCCACTAAATAGTATTTTGATTTATTGTTCATGCTCTCCCTCCCAACCTGTCCATCTGTCGTGTACAAATGTGTTTCTATTGTGTAATAGTAACATAAAAACGCTGCAGATTCAAGATGTAAAATAAAAAAAGTTTCAGTTAACATAAATGTTAAAAAATTATCCCTGAAACTGAAGCCTCACAAAAAAAGCACTCCTTTAATGGAATGCTTTTATGTTAACTTATTCTTATTCTTTTTCTTTCCCTGAATCCCGGTTGGGATTAAAGGTATATTCAATCTCCTTTTGCATTTCATCATAATCATTCAACAGAGTTATAAAATTATTCACCACATTTGAATCAAACTGGGTACCTGAGTTTAGTATAAGCTGTTTCTTAGCTTCCTCAATGTCCAGCTTGGATCTGTATTTCCGGTCAGATGTCATGGCATCAAAAGCATCCGCCACCGAAATGATTCTTGCCAGAAACGGAATCTCTTCTCCTTTTATCCCATAAGGATATCCACGGCCGTCTGTCCTCTCGTGGTGGCACCTTACCAAAGGTACAATATCTTTAAACATTGAGACTGCCGAAAGTATATGTGCACCCTTTATAGGATGCTTTTTTATCTCATCATACTCAATATCGTTTAGCTTATTTGTCTTAAACAAAATATCATCAGCAATTCCGATCTTCCCTATGTCATGGAAGATACCGGCTGCCTTAAGCTTCTGTAATTCCTCTTCCTTAAGATTAAAGCTCTTGCCTATCTTCACAGCATAATACGCAACCCTATCGGAATGTCCTCTTGTATACATATCCTTTGCATCAACTGCCAGACGCAACACCTGTATGGCATCCATATATCTCTTCTGGAGCTCATTATATGTCCTGTCCAGTTCATCGTTTTTTATACTGATAAGGGAATGGAGGTGTATGTTGTTTATTGATGTTGCCACCTGGGTTGCAAATATCTTCAGAAGCTCAATCTCGTTAAAAGGATGATCAAACTCAAGGTATATTACTCCAAGAGTTTTCATTGAATCGTCCATAAGGGGAAGGATAATTCCTTCATCAGTCCTGATGCATTCTTTTGAAGCCCGTGCATGTCCTATACTTTCCATAAATGACGGTTCGAGTATTTTCATAAATTTTTCCAGGCTGACATCATATGTTCCTATTCCCTTAATAGCACTTTCATCCCAGTTTCCTTCAAGACTGAAGTTATCAACCATAATAAACGCATTTGAGCACTTAACAAAAAACATTACCTCTCCGAGAATATTCTCAAGTATTTCGGATATAGACTGCAATTGATAGATTTTAGGCACAGAATCGAGTATTCTCTTCAATCCGTCCTTAAAAACCTTTATTGTTTTTTTCTGGGAAATTGTTTTTATTGCCGACTCAATCAGAAGAATAAGCTGGTCAAAATTGTCCGTTTTCTCACAATATCCCTGTATATCTAAGGTTTTAATGGTTTTTAACGGAGGTGCAAGGTCTTTATATCCT